>JBILUF010000224.1:0-4754 GCA_044371155.1 Bdellovibrionota bacterium | reverse complement strand
TTAGCCCCTTCTCCTCGTCTGAAACCTCTAGGAGTTGAACGATCACTACCCTTCCAGCTAACGACTCTCTGACTCCACTCATGACCTCAAAGTTTTGTGAGCATGTCATCCAAACAACTGGAGTCCTTACATTCGCGCTATCAACTAAGGGGTTTATCGTGGAGAGTAACTTGGTCGCATACTGAATTTCGTCAATTCTCGTTGGTAAGCGGATGTCTTTTCCAAACAGGATTGGAACCTGGTTTGCCCTTGTTCGTACACTAAGGTCATCGAGTGTAATGGTGCTCATTTCTTTGGGCGCGCAGTGTTGGAGCAGAGAGCCCTTCCCGACCTGTCGAGGGCCGAGAGCCAGTAACACTTTATGGGGTGCTAGCGCGTCTTGAGAGGTGAGAATAGACTCAAATGTTCGATTAATTCAATTAGTTGGCGAATCCGAAGCTAGCTTCATTTTTATCATTTTCAGACGGATCCCAATCCACATGCGAGCTCCTTTCAGCGCTCGCGAGCGTTATTGGCGGCTTTGAGGTTATCCGCCCTTTCGCCCTTTCAACCGGAGGTGGCTTAGGGTTCGTAAGGTTCGGTTTGTGCCGCGTAATCACTTGAAACGCCTCCGGTCGACCAGCGTCGAGTAGGCCTCCGCCTCGAGGTTGCTACCGGCGGGATTACCTGCTTTCCCACTCCCCTGGCCTAATCGCTAGGCCTTCGCTAGCATCAAGAAAGGTTTTGAATGAGCACACCCCCCGAACACTTCATGCGCCGCTGCCTTGAGCTTGCCTCGAGGGGAGCGGGGATGGTGTCTCCTAATCCCATGGTGGGTGCTCTGCTTGTGCACAATGGCAAGGTCATCGGCGAAGGATGGCATCAACAGTACGGCGGCGCCCATGCAGAGGTCGAGGCGGTGCGAGCAGTGTCGAATCCAGAGCTGCTTAAAGAAAGCACCCTGTATGTATCGCTTGAGCCGTGCAGTCACTTTGGAAAAACACCGCCGTGCGTCGACCTCATCCTACAGAGCGGTATCCCAGTGGTTGTTGTGGCCTCCTTAGATCCGAATCCGAAAGTTGCAGGAGCCGGCATTGCCCGACTGCAAGCAGCGGGAGTCAGTGTGACGATCGGAGTTTTAGAGCAGGAGGCACGCGCTCTAAACAGGGGATTTTTCTCGTTCCACGAGCGTGGCCGCCCATGGATAGTGTTAAAGTGGGCCCAAACGGTAGATGGATTTATTGCTCCTGCTGACGGGAAACGAGTCGATATTAGCTCGGCGCAATCCCGAGCACTTGTGCACCAGTGGCGAGCGGTTGAGGACTGCGTGTTGGTGGGCACCCGCACGGCGATAGTTGATGACCCGGAGCTTACCGTACGGCTTGCAAAAGGCAGAAACCCCCTGCGTGCCGTGCTTGATCGGGAGCTAGCACTACCCAAGACCCTCAAACTTTTTGACCGGGCTACACCGACGCTTGTGATAAATTCGCTTAAGAGCTGTGACGACGGCGCCATACGATATCGAAAGCTTAACTCTACCTTGCCTCTGGCGCATGGAATTATAGAGCTTCTGGTTGCAGAAAGGGTGCAATCGGTGATCGTTGAGGGTGGGGCCTCGCTCCTACAATCCTTCATAGCTTCGGGGCTCTGGGATGAGGCGCGAATCTTCTCAGGAGCGGTTTCGTTCGGAGCGGGGCTTTCTGCACCAAAGGTTACAGGAAGCATCGTATCAGACCAGAGCATTAGTGGTGACGAGTTAGTTGTGATCGTAAACCGTGCGCCGTACTGTTGAGGAGCTGCCATTCTGACGATGGAAGCGGCTTCGACAAATCTATCGCTCGAATTAATGGCTAGCTCGGTTCAACTCCCAGAGTTTGAAGTACTTAAGAAAGACATAGAAGGCCTCCATGAGCGCCACAAATAGACCGGGGAGGCCCTCTAGAAATCCCCTCTTCAAAAGATAAAACTTAACGAAACGGCCTAGTGGTCTGGTGAGGATCTTGATTGCCGAGCTT
This sequence comes from Bdellovibrionota bacterium, assembly GCA_044371155.1. Classification (GTDB taxonomy): domain Bacteria; phylum Bdellovibrionota_C; class UBA2361; order UBA2361; family UBA2361; genus CAZTER01. The sequence continues at coordinate 2,760 of JBILUF010000224.1, read as the reverse complement.
TGCACTCCTCTGCGGTGGAGTGACTGGGCTGCAACGGTGGAGTGATTGTTTAGGGATCGAATCTGATCTGCAATTGAATCATAGGTGTAGTGCCGGAGCTCTCCCTGAAGGCGACGTGTTGGACCATCAACAATTGCATGCTCATGAGGGTCTTCGCCGCCCCAGCTGGCCACGCTGCGCCGCAACACCCGAAGCCGATATTCTGGATACCATCCACCCTTACGCCACCATTTGCCGAGATAGAAGACCACCCGTAGGAGCTCAAAGCCGGATTCAGTAGTTCGAGGGCTAGTTATGACGGAGCGAATCTCGGCTGCTAGCTCAGGCGAAACCTCCTCATCGGAGTCAACGTTAAGCACCCAGTCACTTTGGCACTGAGCCAGGCCAAACCGCTTCTGTGCTAGAAAGCCAGGCCATTCATTGAAGATAACTTTTGCACCTAGCGTCTGGGCGATTTCGACAGTGCGGTCGGTGGAGCCACTATCTATGACCAAGACCTCGTCGCACCAGCGCAACGACTCGATGCATCGGGCAATTTTTTGCTCCTCATTACGGCAGATAACAAAAGCGGAAATTCGCGGTGTTGGGTCGTTTTTTGGCTCCACCTTTTGGCTCCCTTGTGCTCTGGGGGTCCTATCGACTAAGAAGAAGATTCCATAGTAGGCTCTCGCTTCTTATCCAAAAGGACCTCGCCCATGAACATACTAGGGATTTCGGCATTTTACCATGACAGTGCGGCCTGCCTTGTGCGAGACGGCGAGATTGTTGCCGCGGCTCAAGAGGAGCGCTTTACCCGGGTAAAGCATGATTTCGAATTTCCGAAGCATGCTATCGAGTACTGTCTTAAATCCCAGGGTCTCTCGGTTGCCGATATCAATTACGTCGCCTTTTATGACAAGCCCCTGCTGAAGTTCGAGCGATTGCTTGAGACCTACCTCACTACAGCGCCACAGGGATTCACCTCCTATGCCAAGGCGTTGCCCCTTTGGCTAAAGCATAAGCTTTGGATCCCAGATACCATTAAGCGGGAGCTCCAGTATGATGGTGAGATTCTGTTCACCGAGCACCACCAAAGCCATGCTGGCAGTGCATTCTACCCTTCACCGTTTCAGAAAGCAGCGATCCTAACAATTGATGGAGTTGGTGAGTGGACCACCAATAGCCTCGGGGTGGGCGATGGTAATCATTTCAAGCTCATTAAGGATATAAAGTTCCCTCATTCACTAGGGCTACTGTACTCGGCGTTTACTTACTTCACTGGATTCAAGGTTAATTCTGGCGAGTATAAGGTAATGGGCCTTGCACCATACGGTAACCCCAAGTACGTCCAAGCTATTTACGATAACCTCATTGACCTCAAAGAGGACGGCTCGTTCCACCTTAATCTGAAGTACTTCGATTACATGGGCGGCCTAACGATGACCAATGAGCACTTCAACGAGCTCTTTGACGGGCCGCGCCGCAAGCCAGAGAGTCCACTGACGCAACGCGAGATGGATCTCGCCGCGTCAATTCAGGTCGTTACCGAGGAGACGATGCTGCGCCAAGCTCGGTTCCTACACAAAGAGACCGGTCTGGATAATCTATGTATGGCAGGTGGCGTGGCCTTGAACTGCGTAGGTAACGGCCGCATCCTGCGGGAAGGACCATTTAAGAATATCTGGATTCAGCCTGCCTCTGGCGATGCTGGCGGTGCCTTGGGCGCAGCGCTGTGTGTGTGGCACGGGTACCTCAACAAACCACGCGAGGTTGATGGGGTGCATGATCTGCAGAAGGGGTCGTTGTTGGGACCTGACTACTCTACTCCAGAGATAGTATCGGATCTCTCCAAGTTTAACGCTGTATTCAAGCAGTACGATGATCGGCAGCTCTTTGAGGTTGTGGCTGATCTTCTTGCGCAAGATAAGGTAATTGGCTGGTTCCATGGCAATATGGAGTTTGGCCCGCGAGCGCTTGGTGCACGCAGCATCATTGGTGATGCGCGATCTAAGTCGATGCAGTCCAAAATGAACCTCAAAATCAAGTTCCGCGAGTCGTTCCGGCCGTTTGCGCCTGCGGTTTTGCGCGAGCATGTCTCGGAATACTTTGAGCTTGATGCCGATTCCCCGTACATGCTCTTAGTGGCTCCGGTGAAGGAGAGTCGCCGAATTCGGATGTCCGAAGAGCAAGAGAAGTTATTCGGCATAGCCAAATTAAATGTACCGCGTTCTGATATCCCAGCGGTAACGCATGTTGACTACTCGGCGCGTATCCAGACCGTTACGGAGCGCGATAATCCTGGGTTCTATAAACTGATCCAAGCATTCCACCGGAAGACGGGCTGTCCGGTGATTGTAAATACCAGCTTCAATGTGCGAGGCGAGCCGATCGTGTGCACTCCAGAGCAGGCATATACCTGCTTTATGCGCACTGAGATGGATGCCCTTGTGGTTGGAAATATAGTGATGTTGAAAGAGGAGCAACCAAAATGGCACGAGAAAGAGGACTGGCGCAGCACGTTCCAATTGGACTAGGAGAGGGTGCGTCTGAAACTCAGCTCAGGGTGGTCTCCGGTATGAGGGGGAATGCTACGATAGATCCGCTGGATGAGCGCCTGTTTGGTAGGACCATCCGAGTTCAGATACAGGACTTCGGGGCGATCTTCGCATTGATTTTCGCTGTGATCGGTGCATTCCAGTGGTTCCACTATCATCGTCTTTCCATCGCTCTGAGCCTGTTTGTTGCCGCTGGACTCTTCTACGCCGTTGCCCGATATGCTCC
>JBILUF010000008.1:0-15417 GCA_044371155.1 Bdellovibrionota bacterium | reverse complement strand
TCTCCGAAGAGGCACGGCAAAAGGGCGCCATGATTGGAGTGCTCTGGGATAGCGGCACGCTCTCCTACTTTGCCCCTGACGCACTCGAGCTAGCTTCTGAGTAACTGAATTCATTCAGCAGTATTCTTGCTGCTGTGGATTCTTGCTGCTGTGGAAATTCTTTTAAATCGATTGCATCAACTAATCGAGCTGGCGCCTAGGAGCCGTGATGGCGACTTTGCCTTACTGGGCAACTTCGCTCGGAGAATCTTGGCGCGCACCAAATTTAGGCTCTACTCCCATAATGAGCCGCTGCAGGTTCTGCCAATGTCGTACTGTAAGGATAAGCGCCATCAGCGCAATCGCCCCAGCGCTGGCGTGATCATCACCAACAATTAGTGGCACAAGCGGCGCACACAGCGCAGCAGAGACAGAGGCCAGCGAGACAAATCGGAAACTCAAAAACATCACAACAAAAACACCCAACGCCACCGCCGCGCCTAGCGGCGACAACACCGCTAAACATCCAAGCGCTGTGGCCACCCCTTTGCCACCACGCAGCTTCCCCGGGATTGAAAAGCAGTGCCCCAACACAGCGGCCACCGCCGCGGCCCCCATGAATCCATCGCTGCCGCTGATCCAATACCCTAGGAGTGCCGCGAGCGACCCCTTCAATAGATCTATCGCCAGGGTTAGCACGCCTGCTTTCTTCCCTAAGGCGCGCGCCACATTGGTAGCCCCTACATTTCCGCTACCCACACTCGCAAGGTCGATCCCACGCCGCTTTGCCAGCAACATTCCGGTGGGGAACCCTCCCAGCAGATAAAACGGGATCAGAGCGGCGCCATACAGCAGATATTCTACAGCGAGGCTCATCAACCTGCAGCCCTCCGCAGATCCGCTATGGCAGCCGCGCGATCCTTTTGCCCAAGCACCGAGGTGCCCGCCACCAACACATCAGCCCCGGCCGCCACCACGCGCTTGGCTGTTTCTGGAGCAATACCTCCGTCTACCTGCAGATAGGTGCGAAGGCCGCGCCGAGTGATCTCATGCCGCACCGCCTCAATGCGCGCCAGCGACTGCTCGATAAACTTCTGCCCTCCCCAACCGGGATTCACCGTCATCACCAACACGAGATCCACTAGCTCGAGCACCTCAAAAAGCTGCGTCACCGGGGTGCCTGGATTGAGCGCCACCCCTGCGGCCAACCCCGCGCTGCGAATCGCGCCGAGCACTCGGTGCAGATGTGGGCAGGCCTCCTGGTGCACCGTGAGACGGGTGGCACCAGCTGCCTTAAATGCCTCGATATGATTTTCGGGGCGATTAATCATCAGGTGCACATCGAGCGGTAATGTAGAGCAACGCTTAGCGGTGGCAACCATGTTATCCCCAAAGGTGATGGGGGGCACAAAGGAGCCATCCATTACATCGATATGGAGCCAGTCAGCGCCGGCCTGGGCTAGATCTTTGATCTCAGAGTCCAGCGCGCCAAAATTTGCAGCCAGCAGTGACGGTGCAACAAGGATTTTTTTAGGGGGGTGGGTCATAAGCTCTCTACGGAATCTTCCCCAAAGTTATAGCTGAGTGCGCCAGGGGCTGCTAGGTTGCAAATGGAGAGCCGCCCAACGGGGTGTACCCGTTACCGATTCTCAATAATTATCTCTACCCGACGGTTGCGCTGCCTTCCGGCCTCATTACTATTCGATGCAATCGGATCACGCTCACCCTTGCCGCGCACCGATAGGTCGTGGCGCGGCACTCCGCTGCTCACCAACTGATCTGCCACGGCACGCGCGCGACTCTCTGAGAGGCGCTGATTATACTCCGCGGTGCCCAAGGAATCGGTGTGTCCCTCCACCGAGATATCACGGCTCTGCACCTCCGAGATCGCTCGCGCGATATCCTCCGCGGTGCGCCTAGCCTCTGAGGTGAGGGTGTACCGGTCGAACTCAAACAACACATCAGGTAGGTTAATCACTACGCCTCGGCTAGTCTCACGCACATCGGTGCCCGAGCGCTTAAGGGCCTCAATGAGCCGTTGATTCTCCTCGATCTGACGCTGCTGCTCATCCAGGGCTTGGCTCTGCGCTGCCGAGCGATCGGCTTGGCGATCACTCTCATTGCCCAGCACTCCGCCGGTGATAGCGCCGAGCCCGGCCCCTATCGCGATCCCAGCTCCGGTATTCCCCGTGGCGTGCCCGATGATCGCCCCCAGTCCAGCTCCCAACGCTCCGCCGCCCAGCGCGCCGGTCTCACGACCTCGAATTGACTGGCTATCACACCCCAGACACAGCGCTGCCAGCAGCGCCACCACTATCCGCTTCATCTCACACCACGCTGGTTAGAATCGCAGTTTATCCAAACTCTCCCTAGCCACCGTCATCGATGGGTTAATCCGCAGCGCCTCTCGATACTCAAATTCAGCATCAGCGGTGCGATTAAGGGATTTATACACATTTCCCAACCCTAGGTGGTACTCGGCGTTTCCGGGGCATAGCCGCAGAGCGCGGCGGTAGTGAAAGAGTTTATCGGCCACCTCTTTGCTGGCTCCTGCCTTGGTTACCTCCTCCTCGGCCCGTTGGCATTCCTCGCTGTTTGGAGCAAGCGCCTGCCCTACCTTCGCGACAGCATCACCCTGCCCTTCTGCAGCTAACGCCGCCTCATCTCGAGCATGCGCCACCTCTTTCTCGGTTGGGAGCGCTGGGATGAGCTCTTTTGATGGACTCTTAAAGCCAGCTACAGTTTCCGAAGTATCAGCAACTGCCGCGTGAGTCTCCTCGGCCACCGCTAGGCTGCGCTCGGTGAGGCCAGATGAGTCTGTCGTGGCAGTGCCGGCTTCAATCACAGCTTTTGTCTCTGTTTTCACAGCAGCCGAACGGTCGATGACCGGCTCCGAGACAGCGCGAGCCGCTACTAACGAGCCCTCGACTATCCCGGCGCTATGGGCTGGCAGACGGGGCTCTGGGCGGGTGGCGCGTCGAGTAGGTTGTGTGTTGCTGGCGCTTTGCGTTGTCTTTATCGCTGAATACCTCCCCCGAGTGCTATCCGCAGTGGGCTGTTCGCCCCGCATCAGCCGCTGCCGCTCCGACGGAGAGAGCTTCATCGAAGAGCCCGGATAGGAATACCCCATGACTGATCCGCGCGACGTCCCAGCACCTACTCCAGAGCGCCCAGGCCCTCCATCACGGGCGCGCTTATACTCATCTAGCTCTCGGCCGTGCGCGGCTATCATCTGTTGCTGGCGCTCGATCGCCTCATCCTGGGTCCGGTCAGCCTCCTCCTTAGCCTGCAAGGCATTACCGATAAGCGCGCCAGTGGCTGCGCCCGCGGCCGTTCCAATCGCAAGCCCTGCACCCGTTGAGCCAGTCTGGGCGCCGACAATCGCGCCTAACCCGGCACCCACTACACCACCAGCTGCAGCACCAACGGCTGTGGTCTCTTTAGGCTTGGTGCACTGGGCAAAACTCAACAACACCAAGGCAAGCACCACTGGGCGAATCACGTTCATCTTCCTCTCCATACTTTTTTCCTTCAACTACAAGGACGTTCTTAATATCTCCTGCGCCGTGATGGGGCGGGCTCTGGCGCAGCTTCATAACTCGACTCCGGCATATCAAGCGGGGCTAACTGATCACTCTCCACAGCGGGCTCAGACTCAGCCGCGGCGCGCCCTTTAAGATAGCTCCGCTCCCGCGCATCGTAGAGCTCTTGACGCTCCATATCGTCTCGCTCACGAGCTTGCCGCTCAAGCTGCTCGGCCTGTTTTCGCGCGATGGCACGCTGCTGCTTTACCTGCCCCTCGCGGCTCTCATCGGGGTGCACCACATATCCACCCACGATTACCCCGCGGGCCTCTTTATCAACCGTTGGAGCTAAGGGCTTTGAGCTACAGCCTGCTAGCACTGCCGTGGCAAGAATAACCATAGAACACAAAACCAGAGACTTTTTACCCATTTGTTTCCTCACCTTTCCGCGCCAAAACACATGCCGAAGTCTACACTAGCGCCAAGAGTCAGACCACGGGGAAACCAGCACCTTTCCACAGGGCAAGACGGCTATGACCACCGCCCCCTCAGTCAGCAGGAAGACAAGGACGAGGGGGCAGACGGTCTCCCAAAGCCGCGCCAAAGCCCCGTCGGTGAAAGGCCCAGTAACCTAGCGGCAATACAAAAATTTACTCCCCTCGGAGCGCCCCATCGCGGCGATAGCACCACTCGGCCCGAGGCTCAGCTCTCTTTGAATAGCCCCTGATTTATAGGTAGACTCGGGGCGGGTAGAAGAGAACAGTAAGGTTTTATTTCAGAGTCCTCTGCAGTTCGCAGGGAGAATCGTCAGCGATAGCCGATAGCGGCGCTGGCGATTTTCCCTGCCAGCTCGGTGCGGCGTTCGCACCCAGCTGTTAGGAACAAACACCTCAAGGCTCGCTGCTTTGAGGGGTCATGGAGGACCCATGAAGTTTTTTGGAGCAGGTGGAGAAGGGGCTGGTCTGGTAATCACGCGCCAGACCAACGAATCGGTCATCCTTCGAAAGAAGGACGATCCCAATTGGAAGGTGAAGATCACCCTCCTGCGGGCTGACCACCGCCAGTCGGCGGTGGTGGTAGTTGGGCAAGTCGCCGTCTTCGCCAAGGAGGCTGCGAACGTGAAGCAATTTGGAGCCCTGCGAATGGTGGAATTGCTTGGCAAGGGTGCCTTTACCCTTGACGATGCAGTCACAATCCGCATCAGCTCGAGCAAGCGCGGGCGGGCTCGGATTTGCTTCATCGCCCCTCTCGATATCACCATCACGCGCGAGGAGATCGACCAGCCCTAACAGACCTCCACCACGGCGCGGAGAGGGTTGGGCTCTGGAATTGCTAACGCAACTCCATCCCAGCCCTCTCCAGCGCTTTCTGAAGGTTATGCTTGGTTCTCTTCTACTCTATTTGGCTTAACGTTTTAAGCACTTTCACCCAGCGCGAATAGATTGAGGGTGCTATAGCCGGCCCGTTTACTGTAAGGGCCTTAAACATTATTGTTCTTTTCGTAAACAGCCTCGCACGCAACCTGGTGATAGGTTTTCATTGGGGATTAATTTGGATTCCAGGGCTGTTGCGCTTTCTGTATTTGGAAACCCGCTAACCTCTCCCCAGCTCATCATACAAAGCCGAAAGGTTATACTCCCTCCGAAGCTCGACTATCGAAAGTTGACTGAGCTCCGGGTCCTCAGAAAATGCTGGGTGATATCGAAGCACCGCATACGCTTGAAAGTCTCTGAATTGCTCCAGCGCATTTCGAGCATGCGCTAGCCGCGCCTCGCGCAGCATGGGCGGGAAGATCCACAGGGCGCAAAGTGCACTAATTCCGATAAGGAGTAGCTCCATATCTTCCTTATCGGCAGACTGGTGATATCTCCGGAGTATAAAATTTATCGCGACCCGCGGCACAATCGAGGGCCAGATATCGTGCTATTTGCGGCTAAGACACAGCGCCACAACGCCACAGAGCGCCCAATAGCCAGCAACCCAGCAAAGGACCCAAGGGTGGATGGTGTGGGTCAGCGGGCCTACTGCCAGCGCTATCTCCTGTACCTTGCCAAGCTGGGCTGGGGTAAGGAGGTAATGCACTAACCCTACCCCCGCCACGATAGGAGCAACTCCTAGCCCTAATGCCCCGGCTAGTTTAGGCCAGACGGACGCAAAGGGCCTAAGCGATGCAATAAACCCCCATGCTAAAGTGGGGAGGAAAAGCCCCAGCGCGATCAGATCCAATACATCAGCCGGCAAACGTGGATTGCGTAACTCAACCGGTATGGTGGTCAATTTAGACGAGGCCAAAGAGCTGGTAGGCACTTTGGGGTTAAGAAGGCCGATCTGCACCAGACGCTGCGCGCTCATCTCAAAGGCCTGCGTGGCAACAATGCGGGCCGGGATAACAACCCCCTCCTCGCGCACCTGCCTCATAGTCGCAACACCCAGCACGGCATAGAGCAGTAGCGCCACCAGGAAAAATTTCATCCCCGCCTGCAGCCACGCCATCACCCCCGTGGCAAAATCCTGCACCGCTGTCACGATTACAAAAACAGGCGACACTAAAATCCAACAGTACCACGCCGCCCACGCCAACAAGAGGGCCACAAGGGGAGCTCCACCTTTAGCAGAGATCGCCGCCACCTGCAGAGGGCTTATACTCGAGGCAAGGCCGACGACCCCAGCGGCAATAACCAGCACCGTCGCTGCAGCCAGCGCAGCGCGTGCGCAGCCACTTAGAATCGCCTGGTGCGAGCTCCCACGCCGACGAGGTTGCTCCACCATCGGCACATTCCCTCGTTGGTCAACAAAGGAAGGCACCCTTTGGCTCAGTGAATGCACCGCAAGCTCCCCGCGCTCCTCCAAAAACTCCTCCCACGCACATCCCTCTATCCGGTGCTGCAGGGGATCTTCGCGCGGCTCATCAAGACAGATTTCCACGCTAGAGGATCTCCCCTCCAGGCGGCGCAAAATATGCTCAGTATCGGGACGATCCTCAGGGGTCTTCTCCAGCATCGAGATCACAAGCTCACTCATCCAGCCCGGCACAGCCTCGGCAAAGAGGACAGGCGCCACTGGAGCGACCTCTAGATGCTTAAACATAATCTCTGGGGCCGCCGCACCATCAAATGGCACCACCCCAGTGAGTAGCTCATAGGCCACCACTCCCAGACTATACACGTCTGACTGCGCGGTAATGTCTTCCCCTTTCCATGCTTCAGGCGGAAGGTAGTAGAGGCTCCCGATTACCTCATGTGTGGTAGTAAGGGAGGAATTAGCAGAACGCGCCACACCAAAATCAGTGATCTTCACCTCGCCGGCGGCATTCATAATCAGATTCGACGGCTTTAGATCACGATGCACCACCCCAGCAGCGTGAATGGCACTCAAGCCCTGCGCGGCCTGCGCCAGCACTGCGGCCGCTCTGGCGTAATCAAGCGGCTCATGAGCCAGCCGCTTATCCAGGGTCTCGCCCTCGACGTACTCCATCGTAAAATAGAGCAGCCCATCGGTGTGCCCAACATCGAAGGTGCGCACAACATTCGGATGAGTGATCGAACGGGTAACAGCCACCTCTCGCAGGAACCGCTTCCGATAGCTCTCGTCCTCGCTTAAGTCAGCACGGAGCACTTTAAGCGCTACATAGCTTGCACCGAGATCCTCTGAAAGCAAGGTATCGGTGGCAAGATACACCTCGCCCATACCACCCCGCCCCAAGAGCCTTTCGACTCGGTAGCGCTGACTTACTAAAAGCCCGCATTCAAGCACATGACCACTGCGCTGCATCCCATTTCCCACCTCTGTTATTTCGGCCGTTTACCCGACCGCCGTGAGAAAAAAAACAGGGCCAACGGTCAACACAGATGCTGCACCATCAACCATGCCTAACTAGCTGGAAGTATTGCAAGCTAGCCGTGTTTAAGACATTTTGAGCGGGCAAAGTGGCTACGGCCGGTTAGTTTTCCAACCGCATGTCATTTCGCATCGACGGGAGGTGGCGCCTTTGATTCCGGCGCAAAGAGCAGAATCGTCACTCCGATACAGATGCAGCTATCTGCGAGGTTAAATGCCGGCCAGTGATAACTACCGATATAGAAATCCAAAAAATCAACGACTTTCCCAAGCCACACCCGATCGATGAGATTTCCGACCGCACCACCTAAGATCAGCGCAAACGCCGCACGCGCCCAGTCACTTTGACCCTGTGGCGAGCGAATGTAGTAAAACACCACCGCAAATGCCAGCAGCGTTGTGCCAAACAGGACCCATGGACGAATACCATCATGCAGCCCTGCGAATGCACCGAAGGCGACTCCGTAGTTATAGGTGAGGATTAGGTTAAAAAACCCAGGGATCACTGGGATCACCTCACCATACTGGATGCGCGATACCACAATATTCTTAATCATCTGGTCCAGCGCCACTACCACGCACCCTAGTAACACCCACCACTGTATCGCCACACGCTTCGCTATCACTTGCACCTCACATTACCTACTCTGCACATCTTGCAGCTGCACCTCAACCACTTCGCCGCCATCAGTTCCGGCCACAAGCCGTCCATCTGCAAGCGGGGCCAGCTGACGCAGCCCAGCTTGCGATCGATCCTTTGCCAGCACCAGAGAGAATAACGCGGGGCCGCCGGCAGGATCAGGCTGCTGTGCAATGTTCCACTGCCGTACCTGCTCATCTCTGCCTAGGGTGACTATCCCAGGCCGATCCGGCGTAAAACGCGCGTCGTATATCAGCCCTTTGTGCGCTTGCATCTGGCAGAGCCTTCTAAAGCCGCGCACCTTCCAAAGCTCCATCATCCCACTTTGGGTTACCAGCAAAAGATACTGACCATCCTCGGTAATGCGGATTCGCACGATATCAGAGCCTTGCCCGGCGGAGACTCTCATGCGCTGCACCCCGCCAGTAAAGAATGTGCCTGGGCTAGTATTTTGATCGTACGCCCCTGCAAAAGCATCTGAATCGTAGCGTAGCCAAGCATTAAGTGCGCCGTCCCAATCACCGCTAAAGAAAATCCGGCCATACGGGTGAAACGCCAGAGCGCTCACCGCCGAGGCATGCGCAACATAGCGCTCAAGGAGCTTCTCACGCGCCTCATATCCTAGAGAGGGAGTCCAACTTGCAAATTTCCAGCGGTACACCATTCCATCTCCCCCGCCCAACAGCAGGGAGTCGCAGCCTGGGCTAAACTCCGCAGATACCACCCGTGTCTTAAGCGCCTGGAGTTGAGCACGCTGAGCTAGCTCTGGAAGCTTAAGGATCCGCACCCCTTCGGGGTCTGCAACAGCCACCAGTGCTGATGCGTTACAGACAGCAATAGCATCTGGCCTTTGGGGCAGCGTTCCCAGCAACCTCCCTGGCTTTCCAACCGTGGGCCAGCCAACTACCACCCCGGCCTTAGAGATTGAGACCACCCCTGCGCCAGGGAAAAAGGCCGGATAAAGCTCAAGAAACTCACCCTCTCCTCTAGCTATGGGCCTGGAATTTCTATGCATTTCCAGCTCTAGCCGAGCGGCTGCACGGTCTGCCATCCCTGGACTTCCATAGCTATCCGTGCGAGACTCTTCAAGATTATTGCGCCCCACGGATTCCTCCCGCGTATCGACTTTGCGATTGGTGCTATCGAGATTAGCGCTGGGGAAACTGGTGATAGGATTAGCTCTTGGAGCAGTAACCGTTGGCGCGTGCACCGCAGAAGCTCTCGTTCCTGATTCCCCTTTTGGATCACCTGTAACCTGAGCACCAAGCGGAGCACACCCCGAGAGGAGACCCCAAAAAAGAGCTGCCGATATAGTTGCTAGGCGCATAGTAACGGTACTGCTCACAGAAGTTTGTTCCCGTTAGAGTTGGCTCCATCTCGGGAGGGCTCGTTCGGGAGGGCTCGTTTCGGAAGAGACAGGTCGCAAGATATAAAATTTTTATCCGAGAGAGTTCTTCTACAGTAAGTATTTTTAATCCACGAACTTTCTTTGTGTGTTGAACGTATCAACCCGGAGACGATAGAGCCAGGCCCGTAAGGAATGCCGGCCCCGTTCAAAACCGGATGCGACGCAACCAATAGAAAGTTCAATTTAACTACGTAAGGCAAAAATGCAGGACGAAACTAACCCAAACACTGAAGCTGGGCAATCAACCACCGAGTCGCTTGAGGCCGCCCCGGTCATCAAACACTCTTACTATGAAGTCGGCACCGATGTGCTTTCTAAGCCAAACGCTCTGTGCGACATCTTAGAGGTTGAGGGCTGCCCCCCTACCACGATTTTTTGCAACTCCCCATCCGATGCAGACCTGGTGGAGGTTGTTCTTAAAAAGCGTGGCATCGCAGCCTTAAAGCTTATCGGCCATGTACCTCCGATGCGCACAGCTCGCGCGTTGAAGCAGGTAAAGACTGGCGAGGTTTGCTGCCTGGTGGTCACCGACGTATCAGGACAAAGCCTCGACGTCGAGGAGCTCACGATGGTGGTGAACTATGCGCTACCAACCGACCCAGAGGTGTACATCCACCGCTGCGGGCACTCCCGCCCAGGGGCAAAGCTCTCTAAGGTAGTGAGCCTCGTCGCAGCACTTGATATCGCAAACCTGCATTACCTACGAAAGATTGTAGAGTTCGATATCGAGAAAGCTGAGCTTCCAGCTAAAGAGCAGCTCTCTGCTGCTAAGCTCTCGACCATTCGCAAGCAGGCCATTGAGATGGCTGAGATGAAGGATGCCCGCATCAGCGAGCTTACCTCTCTTGTGCTAGCAGACGAGCACAAAGAGGCGATCATCGGCCTATTGTTGCGCAACACCCTTGATGTGCTCCCATCGCTACAGGCATCCACTCAGCGTAGCGAAGAGGGCTACGAGGAGCGCGGTGGACGCGGCGGCGACCGTGGTGATCGCGGCGGCGACCGTGGTGATCGCGGTGGCGACTGGGGCGATCGTGGTGGACGCGGTGACCGAGGCGATCGCGGTGATCGAGGCGGACGCGGGCGTGACCGCGGTGGACGCGGAAGAGATCGTGGCGACTTCAAGCGTGACTTTGATGGCGGTGGCCAAGGCGGCAACCGCTACGAATCCTCTGCGCAGTATGGCGATGAGGGCTATGGACGCGACAACTTCGGCAATGTTGAAGGTGCTGGCGGCGACGGCGGCGAGCGACGCGGACGGCGCGGACGTGGTGGCGACGAGGGTCGCGATCGTCCACGACGAGAGCGAAACTTTGTCCCCCCTGAGAAGCATGCCCGTGTGTATGTTGGCACCGGCGGCGACCAAGGGATTACTCGCGACAAGCTAAACGAGATCCTCACTCAAGACTGCAAGGTAGACGCAGCGTCGATCAAGCTATCGAATGTGCGGTCAAACTACAGCTTCTTTGATGTGCCGGAGGAGACTGCCGACACTGTGATTGACTCACTGAACGAGGTGCAGTTTAGCGGAGGAAAGCTGTTTGCCCGCCGCGCTACGACGGTGTCAGTGCCACGGCCACAATCAGAGCACAGCAGCTCTGAGGGCTTTGGCGACGAGGGTCGTCAAGATGACGAGTCCGGCCATGGCTCTGGCGACGAGGAATCGATGCAGGACGGGATGTAAAACTCCCGCGGCGCTCTAGGGCGCTACTGCTAGCGATGTAAAAGCGGGGGGTGGCGAAAGCCATCCCCCGCTTTTTTTGGAGCGCGACCATCTTGGTCGCAATTGGGGGCAAAGCCGATCCCCAACAACCAAATTGGTGGTGCTTGTCCATCACCACATTTTTTAAGCTGCATCTTTCACCTGCGCACAATTGCGACCGGGACGGTCGCGCTCCTCCTGCGCGACCATCACCACATTTTTTAAGCTGCATCTTTCACCTGCGCACAATTGCGACCGGGACGGTCGCGCTCCTCCTGCGCGACCATCACCACATTTTTTAAGCCGCATCTTTCATCTGCGCACAATTGCGACCCGGACCGGTCGCGCTCCTCCTGCGCGACCATCACCACATTTTTTAAGCCGCATCTTTCATCTGCGCACAATTGCGACCGGGACGGTCGCGCTCCACTGGAAGGTCGGCCCCCGGCAGTGTTCTAGATATCCTTTAGCCGCTTCGCCGCAACTCGCAGCGCCACCGCCCCTTTATCGGCCGCAATCCACCTCCGCCCCAGCCGCTCGGCCACCACAGCCGTGGTGCCTGAGCCAGAAAAAAGATCCATCACCAGATCTCCCCGCTTACTCCCGCAGCGAATAATCCGCTCCAAAAGTGCCTCAGGCTTTTGGGTGTCATAACCCACTATTTCTTTATCGTTCCTAAAAAGCGCCGGGATATCGTCCCATACATCGCGGCCGATTACCGCTCGATACTTCTGCCCTGGCCTACCCTCGCCACACAGCTCACAGGTGTTATCCCGCTTTACCCCCAGCCTTTTCCCAGAGGGGGTATGCGGTTCAGGAAGTGTTGGTACATAAGATTTTTGGCGGTGCGGCTCGATGTGCGCTTGCTTGGTCTTGCCATACACCAAGATATCATCGTGCTTGCGTGCGAATCCGCGCGCTGGCGAGACTCCGCCAGTTTTATACCCCCAGATGATATGATTGATAAAATTCTCTGGGCCAAATACCTCGTCCATCAGCAGACGGAAAATCGCGCTACGACGCCAATCGCACTGTACCCAGACGGTGCCATTGTCCTTTAGCAGCGCACGGAACAGGAACAACAACTCATAAAAGGACTGCACCTCGGACACTCCGCGAGGATCGTGATACGCACGCGCAGTGCGCTGGCCGCCCTTAGCGCCGCGAGCGTGGAAAAATCCCCCGACCCCATATGGCGGATCGGCGTAGATGAGCGACACCTTCCCGCGACAACGCGGCAAAAGCCCCGCCGCGATCCGATGATTATCCCCACCATAGAGCGATCCGCCTCGGCTTACAAAGATTGGAGCTGGCAGCTCCGCAGTGACAGGCCGCGGCGGGGCCTTCCCTTCCCATACCAGGGCGACACTCCCTCCGATCGGTTTCTTCCTTGCGGTCACTGCTGCTTTCTGGAACTTGCGGCTGAACGTTTCGGCTCAATCAACAACGTCTGCCCGACCTTCACAGTGGTTGACTGCAGGCGGTTTAGATCTCGTATCTGCGCCACCGAAACGCCAAAGCGTTTTGCAATCAGGTGCAGCGAATCCCCAGACTTCACCGTATAGGTTATACGGCTTGATGATGGCCCACCCGATTTCGGCTCCTGCCTAGCCATGCCGCTCTCAGCCACCGCAAGTTGCTGCCCTATCCGTACATCAAGAGAACTCAGTGAGTTTAGCGCCGCTAGACGTTCGGTAGTAGTTCCATACCGTTTGGCGATGCTGGAGAGATTTTCTCCCTTTTTGACTCGATGGTATGCGGCTGCATAATTTCCCGGTGCGGCTGCAGCCTGCTCGACTCGACCGATCTCTGGCTCGGTGAGCTTTGCCACCGTCACTCCAGTGCGCCGCGGCACTTTAAGCTGATACCCTTTTGGAATCAGCGCTCGCCCACTCCACACCGTATCCGCCAACGCGTAGTTAACATCGCGAAGGTCATCCACCGATACATTCAGCTTGCGCGCCACCTGGGAAATCGACTGGGCGCTCTGCAAGGGCACTCGCGCATACTCCACCTGCGCTGCAATTTGCACATCGGGATAATGCCTATGCGGATCATCAAAGATCTCTAACGCAGCCAGCAGCTCAGGATAAAAGTTACTCGATGCAAATCCAAATGGCTTGTCCCCCGGGCGCTCAATCAATCGCACAATGTCTGAGGTGCCATACTCCCGCACCTTGCGAGCGACGCCGGCTCTGCCGTGGTTGTATGAGGTCACCGCAAGTGGCCAGCTTCCCAGCGCTTCATAGGCAGCTTGCAGATATCGAGCGGCGGCATACGACGCCGCCACTGGATCACGTCTCTCGTCAACTACATTGTTGATCGTCAAAAACTGTCGCCCTGTACGCGGCATAAACTGCCATATTCCGGCTGCCCCAGCACTGCTGTAGGCACGGTAATCAAAAGATGACTCGATAAATGGCATCCGGGTAAGTTCTATTGGCAGGCCAAACTCCCGCACAAATATCCGCTCAATCAGCGGCAGATACCTCCCACTACGCTGTACTGCCGCGGCGCCCTTTTCGCGGATACCAGTTTGACTGCGAATAAGCTCAGGGTTCTCTAGCACTGCGCCGTAACGGTTCCGCCCAGGTACTAGCCGCATCACCTCGGCTACTTTCCGCTCAGCATCACTGCGCGGAGACTCTCCTGCTGCCAGAACCCGAATTATGGAGCGAACTCTATCAATCGTCGCCTCCACCGCCTTCTTACGGAATCTCTCAAGCTCCACCGGAGATAGCTCCTCAGCTTCGCGCGAAAAATCTAGGACTGCAAATACTGCCTGTGGAAACTCACGGTGATGAATTACAGCATGGTTCTTGCCATAGCGGGTGAATATATCGAGCCAAAAGTCTACTCGTGGACGAAGCTCTGGTGGGCAGACAAACGCGGAGTGACGCGCCTTGCTACGCTGCAACATCGCCGAGAGCTCGGGCTCGGCAGCGGCCGACTGCGGCCGCATAGCAGAGAACGCCAGGGTCCCTGCGAGCAGGGCGACCCACAACACCCCGAGGCGCGGTGCAAAAACAAGGGGATTACTGATCTGAATCATTATACAGCGCTCTCACAAACCGATCTTCTATCTGCACCGACTCTGCCTTGGTGCGGCTCGAGTTGGATACAACAGCGAAAGCGTACTTGTTCCCGCGACGACTCACAAGATATCCCGCAAGGGAGCTAACCCCATTGATAGTGCCTGTCTTGGCTCGGACTCGCCCCTGTGGAAGATCAAAATCACGCTCGCGCAAGGTGCCACTACGGCCCGAGACAGGCAGAGAATGCTCAAGCTCAATATCTATGTTCGGATCCTGTGCTACATCGTGCAATACAGCGCAAAAAAGCTCGGTCGGTGCGCGATTGTCATGACTCAGACCTGAGCCATCAACCAATTCAACAGCTCTGCTGCCACGCGCCATCCGCACTGCGTACCGATTGAGGGCCGCGACTGCTGTCTCGCGCGATATGGTGACTCCCAGAGGCGCGACAGCAGGCGATTTGGAGACAGAGTCGGCGCCGAGAAACATCATTAACTGCTCCGAGACAACATTGGTGCTCCAGTGGTTCATCCCCCACACCACCTCGTGAGCAGGCTGCGACAGTAGCAACTCAAGTCGCTCGGCACGCTGCGGAACCTTCCCCCGCTGCGACGCTTGTGGCACGACGATCCCCAAGTAGCGGAGATATTCACGAAACAGCTCTGCCGCACTGGCTGCAGGATCCGGCGCACTTCGATAGACACTCTGGCACCCATCCTCTAGCGAGACCCGTCCTGATACTGAGTATAGCGGCGACTCATCTCCGCCGCGCTCTGTAGCACTTAAGGAGCCGTTGCCGCGCTCGCTCGTGCCGACGGCGCCCTGCGCTTTAGCGTCAACCTCGAATGGCTCCACCGATAGCGCCGCCTGCCCACCGGGCCGAGTCGGGCAAGCCTTCACCTCCAGGGCATTGAAGTTAAAAGTTAGCGCAGAGGCCCCTCCCATGTATGCCCGCTGACCATCACGCGCTTTAGCCCCGGTAAAAAACGAGTCGTCAAAAAAAAGCTCTGAGATTTTTGCGATGCCGTGAGCACGCACCGACCGAGCCAACATCCACAGCGACTCGGTTGTAAGTGCGGGGTCTCCAAGGCCGCGCAGATAGAGGGCTAATCCGCCCGAGCTGGTACTGACGCGATACACCTCAGTAGCAAATCGCACCTCCGGCCCATACCGCTCAAAGAATGCAGCGCTCGTAATAATCTTCTGGATACTGGCAGGTTTTATAGGCTGCGTTGCGTTGTGTGAGTAGACAGCGCCGCTATCAAGCGCCACCACACATGCGTGTACCGTCT
>JBILUF010000223.1:0-4765 GCA_044371155.1 Bdellovibrionota bacterium | reverse complement strand
AGCGCCGCCCCCAAAATCATCGCCGTCTGCAGGTGGATGGCCCGCTGATTATCGGCAGAAATACGGTGCGTGAGGTGTTGCTACGCAGACCCGAGTTGGTTGCGCGGGTGTTTATTACCGCTGCTACTTTGGATGGTGCGGATGGCTTGGGCGCGCTGCTCCATGAGCAGAATATTCCGCATCTGGAGTGTCAGGCGTCGGAGCTTTCAACTGCTGCTGCGAGCGACTCCCATCAAGGGGTGCTGGCGGTGTTAAAGAAACGACACCATCCCGAGCTCTCTGATCTGTTGGAGCAGGCGTTAAGAAAGCCGCGCGCGCTAATTTTGATAGCTGACTCTATTTATGATCCGCACAATCTGGGGGCGATTTTGCGCGCCAGTGAGTGTTTTGGTGTGGACGCAGTGGTGATCTCCAAAAACCGCGGCACCGGCATTACCCCGGCTGTGACCAAGAGTGCGGTGGGGGCCAGTGAGTTTGTGCCGGTCTGTATAGTTTCCAACCTGGCGCAGTCACTGAGACGGGCGATCGATGCGGGGTTTGTGGGGATAGCGGCCGATGTGGGGCCCGAGGCGGTGGGGCTTTCAAAGGTGGAGTTCCCGCCGCACGCGGTGCTAGTGCTGGGCTCTGAAGGGGAGGGAGTGCAGCCACTTTTGCGCTCTTTGTGTGAGCTGAAGGTAACTATCCCGATGCGCGGGGTGATTGATTCCCTAAATGTATCGCAGGCAGCCGCGGTGTTTGCCTATGCTTGGCAGGCGCAGGGATAGGAGGGGAGTTCTGGTGTCTCGAGGTGGACCAACTTGGGTGATATGGTAGGTGGACAAGAGTCTCCAGTTAAAGTAACTTGAACCAGTATGAATGAACCCCTTGTCGGTGCGCGTGAGGCCAATCCGCATTTCTTTGAAGTTCGCCTAGAACGATTTGACGGCCCAATCGACCTTTTGCTGCACCTGGTAAAGCAAAATGAGCTCCCCATTGAGAAGATCTCTTTGGCGCAGGTGACCTCGCAGTACCTTGAGTGTGTCGAGGAGATGCGAGACGTGGATCTTGAGATTGCCGGTGAATATCTGGTGATCGCCGCGACCTTGGTGTCGATTAAGTCGAGCATCGTGCTGAATCAGCCTGTCGAGTTTGTGGCTGATGAGGATGGTAATCTCGTTGACCCGCATGAGGAGCTGCTGCGCAGGCTCCGCGAGGCTGAGGTGTATCGTGATGGGGCCAAGCATCTAGCCTCTCGACATCTTCTGGGGATCGATGTGTTTAGCTCTTCGGGCGTCATGCTGCCAGGGGAAGAGCCGGAATTTGTCCTCAAGGATCACGATGCGATGCTGCTGGGGAAGGCGATGCTTAAACTCCTCCAAAAGGCAGGAGGCAGCGCCCCTTTGATGACGATATCGGTAGACTCGGTGTCGATCGTCGAGCGCATGATTGGGGTGCTGGATCACTTGAAGCTTGCCAGCAGCTCAGCACCGGGGAAGGCGGTGGCGTTTGAGCGATTGGTGAGTGACCCGTCCAATCGAGGCACGGTGATAAGTACATTTTTGGCTGTTTTAGAGCTGTGCAAGCGACAGGTAGTGCAGGTGCGCCAGTCGGAGGTGTTTGATGAGATCGTTGTTGAGCTGCGCTCTGGCGATGTGGATGCAGCCAAGCTCACCTCAGAGTATGATATCACTGCTGCTCGGGCCGAGTTGGGCGGGCATAAAGTGATGGCCAACGCGTGAGTTCTTAAAAGAGTTGAGATAGCTAGATCGACTAGGTAGGTAGTATGGACGCCAAGGATACAACAGAGCACCAGCAGGAGTCAGAGATTGTAACGGCCGATGTCGCTGTAGCTGAGTCCGCTTTAACAGCCGAGGCCGGACAGGAGCAGGTCAGCCCCGAGCAGCTCGAGGCGATCGAGGAAGGCGAGCGTGCCGCACTGGTCGAGGCGCTTTTGTTTGCGCATGCAGAGCCTATATCGGTGGAGCGCCTAGCTGAGACCTGCAAATCCACCGAGGAGGAGGTGCAGGCAGCGGTGGTGGAGCTTTCGACGCGGTATGCACAGAGTGGCTCTGGGTTTGAAATCGTGACCGTGGCTGACAAGCTGCAGCTTCGCACCCGTGCCCTGTTTGCGCCGTATATCCGGGTGATGCGCGCTGGACGGCCGAGAAGACTTTCAAATGCAGCGCTTGAGACCCTTGCCGTGATTGCCTACCGGCAGCCAGTGGTAAAAAGCGACATTGAGAAGATTCGCGGGGTCGATGTTACCCCCACCCTTAAGACCCTACTGGAGCGTGGAGTGGTGCGCATCGTGGGGCATCAGCCCAGCGTGGGGCAGCCAGCCTTGTATGGCACCACGGATGAATTCCTGAAGCTCTTTGGGTTGAGCTCTTTGGGTGAGCTTCCAACGCTGCGGGATATTAAGGAGCTTGAGCGTGATCCGGGTGAAACGGCTCTAGATGGAGACGAGGCTGGCCATGAGATATCGAGCGGCGCGGCTACTATGGACGATGAACGAAGAGAGGGCGTTGGCGCAGCAGGATAAGGTCAGACTCCAGAAGTACCTTTCAGAGTGTGGGGTGGCATCTCGCCGTAAGGCTGAGGCGCTGATTGAGCGTGGTCGGGTGCAAGTAAATGGCGCGGTGGTTACCGAGCTTGGCACCAAGATTACCCCCGGCATTGACGAGGTGAAGGTCAAAGGGAAATTAGTTTCCCCAGTAGAGAAGGGGATTATCCTTTTCAATAAGCCCGAGCATGTGATCACAAGCATGGACGATCCAGAGGGGCGTCCAACGGTTGCAGACTATCTTTCAAATAAATATCTCTCGTATTTCCCCGTTGGGCGGCTTGATTTTGACTCTACCGGCTTGGTGATAATGACCAATGATGGTGAGTTAGCTCAGACCCTGTTGCATCCGAAGTTCCAGGTGGAGCGCACCTACGATGTGTTGGTGAAAGGCTCGGTGTCGTATGAGATCTCGCAGCGGTTTGAGCGTGGAATTCAGTTAGAGGACGGCGTGGTGCGCGGTGATGCCAAGGTGCTGGATGCGCCAGGAGATCCTGAGATCCTTTCTACCTGGGTACGAGTGACGATAACTATTGGGCGTAACCGTGTAGTGCGGCGCACCTTTGATAAGCTCGGACACCCGGTGATGAAACTACACCGCATTAAGCACGGGCCGTTTCGATTGGGATCAATACGGCCAGGCGGCATGGAGAGATTTACAGAGAAGCAGTATCGCGATGTGCGGGCTAAGCTACTCGGGTTGCGGCCGGTTCCTAATCCTGAGCGAACTGGCAGCAGCAGGGCGCGGCATGAGGATATTGAGGAGTAGGCGAGTCTATCCGGCCTAAACTTGACTCCTTTAGGTAAGTCATATAGAACAATGAGGCTTTTTCAAAGGCAAACCTGTCGCGGGGTAGAGCAGCCTGGTAGCTCGTCGGGCTCATAACCCGGAGGTCGGAGGTTCAAATCCTCCCCCCGCAACCAATTTATCCCGCTCGGCGCTATCTCTCCCGCTCGGCGCTATCTCTCCCGCTCGGCGCTATTGCCCAGGGGCTTTGCCCCTCTCGCCCTGGTCGGGCGTTCACCCTAGGAAAAAATCTTCCGCTCGGCGCTATCTCTCCCGCTAGGCGCTATTGCCCTTCACCTTCGTGCCCTTTGCCTTTGCGCCCCTCTACTGCGCGCAATGGCGCGAGGAGCGCGACCATCTTGGTCGCAATTGTGCGAGGAGCGCGGGCGTCCCGCCCGCAATTGCCCGCCGGTGAAAGATGTAGATTAAAATGTGGTGATGGACGCTTAGGAGGAGCGCGAGCACTTGCGACCAAGATGGTCGCGCTCCCCCCGCCGCTCGCCTGTCCGGCGTCTTGTCCGCCAAAGCAGCGGCGTAGCCGTGCGAAGGGGGAAGCCTTGGCGAATCCGCCTCGGGCCTATTTTCCTCCTTTCTACCCTTTTTGCGCGGCACACTACCTGCAGCTGCACCCATGCTCCGTATGCAAAAGGGGTAGAACGAGCCCACGATCAATTGCCCGCCGGTGAAGCATGCAGCTTAAAATGTGGTGATGGACGCGTAGGCGGAGCGCGACCCCCTTCGTCGCATCAAGGCTCCTCGGCGATCTGCCCATCCCTAGGCAGGCTGCAGAAATCTCATCCCGACTTAATCTGACCCTATCCGAAACATCAACTCCGAATTTCTACTAATGCTGCCCAGGCGAAATTTTCTAATGGCGTCCGGCGCTGCCTTTTGCCATTCTTAGCGACGAAAGGAGAGACATGCCATGGCCACCGCAGAGACATTTTCAAAGATCGCTAAAGAGCTTGGACTGGAAGCTATCAACCCAGGAGCATTTGGTAACGGCTATACGGGAGGTGCAAACAGTTCAGCGCTATCTTCCTACTCACCGATCGATGGCGCAGCACTCGGTGCTATCAATGTGGCAACCGATGCAGATTACGAAAAGGTGATAGCCGGAGCAAGCTGCGCATTCGCTGGCTGGCGCACGGTGCCAGCACCTGTGCGTGGGGCGATGGTGCGGGAGATCGGTGATGAGCTGCGGCGAAATAAGTCTGCCCTGGGAGCGCTTGTAACATTAGAGACCGGAAAAATTCGCGCCGAGGGAGAAGGGGAGATTCAGGAGGCGATCGATATTGCCGAGTTTGCAGTGGGGCTCTCGCGCCAGCTTTATGGGCTCTCGATGCACTCAGAGCGCCCGCAGCATCGGATGTATGAGCAGTGGCACCCGCTTGGGATCGTGGGGTGCATTACTGCGTTTAATTTCCCCGCCGCAG
>JBILUF010000222.1:0-4769 GCA_044371155.1 Bdellovibrionota bacterium | reverse complement strand
TTCGGCTTCCCCAACAAAAGCTGGCAGTTGCCAAGGTGATTGAAAGCCCGATAATAGCCACCTCAAATTGCGAGCTAGCCACAATCCCAAGCCCTATCAACGGCAGCGCCGTGATAACAAACGGGAGCAGAATGCAATGCAGCGCACATGCAAAAGAGATACACGCACCGACACGGTCGAGGGTCGCAACAGTCTTCTTTGACTCCTCAACAGTTATCCCAGATGCTATTGATTGAATGCTGCTCATATAGTGGACTGCTCCTAATTCAGAAGCCCGATCATAACGCCACTAAGTTGCGTGAGTCAACTGAGCGTCCGCAGTGTATAAACAGGCCCCTAAATCACGTCAGGCACCGCTGGACTCGCCGCAAAAACTGGCTAACCCACCAAAAAATATGATCATTTGGGAACGCTATCGAGGAACGCATTAAAAGCACGGCCGCCTACTGGACGACGGAAGCCAGCCTATCCTCTTCCTTTACCCTTGCCCCACCAGGACGGTTCTCCCATTTTTCTCCCCCGCTATCCCCACCACCAGATATTCCACATCAACATCTCCGACACTGCTCATCTGGTGAATCTCTCCGGGGGAAACAACCACCGCATCCCCCCGCCCTAGGATCGCCTTGTAATCATCCACCTGGATCTCTGCGCGGCCACTGACAATGACAAAAATCTCCTCCATATCTTCGTGAAGATGCGGCTGAAAGGAGGAGCCGACGGGCAGCAGTGACCAGTTAACCATCTGCACCCTGCCTGCAAACAGCTCATCGCGCCGCGCAAGAATCTTCTTGAGCACTCCGGGATTCCTGGGATCCTCATGGCTGGCAGGAACGAACTCCATCGCATCCGCGCGGATTACTCTCATAACTACGTTCTCTTTCAAAAATTATCGGTTACCGCCTTGTACTTTCTACGAATTTCCCCGAACTTACTAGGCATCAAATGAGGGTAGCCTTTGCGCCATAATAATCTCTTATGAATTGCCTCGATAGGATACTAAAACTCGCATTCGCGGCGTCGGCACTCTTCGGTGTTAGCGCGCCCCCATCTGTCTCCTACGCTCAGCCCAACGATTCGCTCCTGTCCGGTGAAATAGCACAAGACAAAGAGGCCGACCGGGTCGATACAAACTCTGAGATCCAGGATAAAACCATCGCCTATTTCCAAGATCTACAGCGGCGAATCAGCGATGCCGCATCTGGCACTCCTCCTCAGGCGCTCTCGCCTCTATCTGAAAACTCCCTTACGTACTTGAATCTGGCCTATCTTCACTGCACCGTAAACACTGGCAGATGTCCAGCCATCTTGGATGCTCTCCTCGAGGTGGATGTTGTTAATTCCCGACTAACCTCCAAGGCGGCTTGCCCCAATCTAAAGCAGTTCTGGAAGCTCTGGATCAAAGGACAGATGGAAGAGCGCCAGAGTTTTCTTATAAAGACGGCATTCCTCGCCACCACTGAGAACTTTAAAAAAACTCAACGCTCGCAGTACATCAAATGTGACGCGACGGTTGCTGAGAAAATCTTAGGCGAGAGCTCCAACGCAGACTTTTTCAAGCGCCGCTATGCGGCTGAGGCGGCCGAGCGCACCAGTGCCGAGACGGTAGTGAAGATTTTAGAGAAGATTAAGGCTGAAGTCCCCGATATTTTTTCGGCGCTGAAATAGCTGCAAGAGTGCACAGATGATTAAACTCTCGGAACAAGCTGGCAGCACCCGCAACGATAGCGGTGTCAGCGTACTGGTGGTTGAAGTGGCCTGGGAGGTGTGTAATCAGCTAGGCGGGATCTACACGGTACTCAAAACGAAGGCTCCCGCGATGGTGAATCGTTGGGGTGAGAACTATCTGATGGTGGGGCCCTACAATCCAGAGGCCGCAGGGATTGAATTTGAGCCGCTGGAAGCCCCAGATGATATAGCAGCAGTCCAACGCTCCCTGCGTCACAAAGGGATTGAAGCACACTATGGCAGATGGCTTATTCCAGGAAGTCCTCGCACCCTGCTGCTCGAATGCGCCGGCAAAGCGGCCGCCATCGATGCTGATAAGTATCTGCTATGGAGGGATAATGGTATCCCAACCGAAGGGGCAGACCATGAACTTAACTCAGTTATTACCTTCGGCTTTGCGGTATTTGAGTTCTTATCGATTCTAAGTTCGCTTCCTCGAGCAAAAAAGATAGTCGCCCACTTCCATGAGTGGATGGCCGGAGTGGCGCTACCCCGGATCGCCCACTGCGGGCTCCCGATAGCAACTGTCTTTACCACTCACGCAACTCTATTGGGTCGATATGTTGCATCAAATAACCCGCACTTCTATGAGCAGCTCGATTGGATGGACCCAGATGAGACTGCACGCCGATACAACATATTCCCTAGGTTTAGTATCGAACGTGCCGCGGCTCATTCTGCAACGGTCTTTACGACGATTAGTGAGGTAACGGCGCGCGAGGCTCGCAGGTTTCTAGGTCGCTCAGTAGATGCAATTTTACCGAATGGAATAAACGTCCAGCGCTTTACCGCGCTCCATGAGTTTCAAAATCTCCATCTTAAATACAAGGAGAAGATCCATGAGTTCGTCATGGGACACTTTTTTCCAAGCTATCGGTTTGATCTCGATAGAACCATCTACCTTTTTACCAGCGGACGGTATGAATACACCAACAAAGGGATGGATGTATTTATCGAGACGCTCTATCGCCTCAATCAGCGACTAAAGGAGACGATCGATCCACCCACCGTGGTCGGATTTATCGTCACTCGTGGCTGGACTAAGAATGTAAATGTTAATGCGCTGCAGAATCACCTACGGCTTGAGGACCTAGACTCGATATGCTCAGAGCTCGTTGACGGCATGCGAAAACGACTGCTCCTATCGGTCGCAGGAGGAAAGCTCCCAAGCTACGAGGAGCTCTTGCCTGATGATTTTCAGGCCCGATTCAAACGGGCGATGTTTCAGTTTAAAAGCAAGCTTCCTCCATCAATTGTGACCCATGATATGGGGAACGATTCACAGGATGCGGTGCTCAATCATCTGCGGCATCGCCGACTGTTTAACGATCCCAACGATCCAGTAAAGGTGATCTATCACCCTGAGTTTATAACCCACGCGAGTCCCCTATTTAACCTCGATTACGACCAGTTTGTGCGCGGCTGTCACATGGGGATTTTTCCGAGCTACTATGAGCCATGGGGCTACACGCCCCCGGAATGTCTAGCCATGGGGATCCCGACGGTGACCACCGATCTCAGTGGGTTTGGCGCATATGTCCTTAACAATATCTCGAATGCCCAGCATCACGGGATCTCTGTGCTCAATCGCTCAACGCAGTCAGCGGATCAGACAATTGAAGATCTCACCAATCATGTGTTGCGCTTCCTGCAGCTTTCACGCCGGGAGCGTATCCAACTCCGCAACCGCGCTGAGCGGCTGACTGAGCGCTTTGATTGGGCTGTGCTGGCGGAGCACTACCACAAATCACAGAACCTCGCCCTAGAGCGGGCACTCAACTATCTCCCAGCCTAGCGTGCGGAGCAGCGCTTGCCACAACTTGCAAACATCCCATCCACATGGATTGCTGTGAACCCTTGTGAGCGCAGGAATGAGGTCGCAAGCGCGGCCCGTTTGCCTGAAGCGCAATGAACGTACAAGGTGCGGTCTCGGGGTAGACTGGTAAGTAGCTGCCGCATCCGAGTATAAGGCAATGAATGTGCGCCCTCTAGATGTCGCTGCTCAAATTCAGCCGTTGTGCGAACATCAACTATCTCGCCATCGAGACGTGCCTTTACTGGATCAAAATCAGCAAAGTCTATCCGCGCTGACGTAGCAGATAGCACTCCCGCCGACTTGCCATCCAGCGCCGTAATCCACCCCACAATCCCGTCGAGGCCAATACGGTAAAGCTGCCGTGCAGCCAAATCACTATCGGCTTCATCATCTAAAAGCAGCAGAATTTTATCCTCTTCGCGCAGGAAGGACCCAGCCGCCATCGAGAAAAACGAGCTGCGAAGCGGCGCATAGATCGCTCCCGGGAAGTGGCTTGCATCAAATTCACTGCGCGCCATCCGTGCATCCAACACGACCGTGCCGGGGACCTCCTTGAGTCGCAAGA
Organism: Bdellovibrionota bacterium; assembly: GCA_044371155.1. Lineage (GTDB taxonomy): Bacteria > Bdellovibrionota_C > UBA2361 > UBA2361 > UBA2361 > CAZTER01. The sequence goes on along the minus strand of JBILUF010000222.1, from coordinate 660 downwards.
ACTCCGTCAGCTCAAGACGCGCCCCGCACGGCACACCACCAGTTATGTGAGCCCCATCGCGATTAACCCGCTTCATAGTGGCAAAATAAAGCGGCGGATTTGGCTGCCCTTGGAGAATATCTTTTACAAACGCATCCTCACCATCCTGGGCAAGTCTTAACGCCGGGTTAAACCTTCGCTCGTAACCGAGAGTACTCGTCGGAACAGCTCCTAACGACTTTCCGCACGCACTGCCGGCGCCATGTGCTGGCAACACCTGTACAAAGTCGGCATATGGAGCAAGTTTTTCAACTAGCGATTGTCGTAGTGTTCGAGCCGATGGCTCCATGACATCCTTCTCTCCTGCGGCGGACTCCAAAAGATCGGGGCGCCCCACATCACCCACAAAGAGAAAATCACCGCTGGCAAGTGCCATGGGCTCATTTGCTCCCGCATCACTGATCAGAAAACAAATATGCTCAGGGGTGTGACCCGGGGTATGGAGGGCCTTAATCGTGATATTCCCGACCTTAAACTGCTCTCCGTCCTTTAGAAGGTGCGTGTTGGAGCGCCCAGAGGGCCAAAGATAGCTCCACTGCGGGCCACCCTCTGCAGAGAGGTAAAGATGCACCTTTGGATCGGCGGCAAACTCCCGTGCACCACTTACAAAATCAGCATGGA
>JBILUF010000221.1:0-4771 GCA_044371155.1 Bdellovibrionota bacterium | reverse complement strand
GAGTGACGAGCTCGCGACACTATCCCTTTTTGCAGGGCCTAAGCTGTATGTGTTGCAGTATCTGGATAGAGCTCCTGCTGCCAGCATAAAACTTCTAGCACAGCTGCTTTCGCGCTCAGTGCCGCAAACAACTGTGTTAGCACTCGCTGCTCCCCTTCCAGCCTCCGATCCCGTCGCACAGGTAGCATCGGAACACGGCACCTATATCCGATTTCCAGAGCTCTCTGGGCCAGAGCTGGCCAAATGGACGGCTCGGGAGGCGTCGCAGGCAGGAATCGCTGACTGTCCGGCCAGTGTGATCGAGCGAATTATCGAGCTCGGCGAGGGGCGGCCAGATGCGATTGCCGAGATTACTACCCATCTAGCACTGTACCTTGACGGCGCACCGGCCACTCCGGCAACGCTCCTTGAACTTTTTCCCAGTGTTGCCACAGCGGGGGAATTCGAACTAATCGACGCAATCGCTGCCGGATCGGTTGCACGTGCAGAGCTCCTTTTTGACACCCTCCTGCGATCTGGAAAAAGTCCATTCATGTTGCTTGGAATGATCTCAAAGATCTTTGGTAACTACCATCTGATCGCAACGATGTTGGAGCGACGCATCCCCCCCAACGCCATCCGCGAGGAGCTAAAGATGGCCCCATGGGTATTCAATAAGTCTATTGAGGCTGCTAAGCGAATTCAGCCACGCCAGATTCAAGAGCAGCTCGATGCAATCGCGCGAGCCGACAGTAAACTTAAGAATAAATCCCTCGGTGCGGAGAGTATTTTTAGCGCACTGTTCCACGTATTATGTCCCCGTCCTCGGGAGCGACATGCGTAGAGCGCTCCGCAACTGTACGCTCACTGCGGTGCTCCAAAGCTCTGTTGCCCCGCGGGCAGCACGATTAGAGGGTGTTGTGAGCACCCGGCCAGATAGCGCCGGAAGAGCGTCTGTGGCCTATGGATCGCTGCAATGTGGTGCCCTATCCTCTATCCTCCCCAATCTTCGAGCGCTTCAGTCACTTGCTGCACAGCTACTTCTGGCTGTGCTCTGCGCCTTAGGACCGCCTCAGAAAGCTCTCGCTGCTAATGAAGATGCAAACCAGAGATCTCATGCTGTAGATTTTCGCGGTTGGGGACACCTGGTAGCTAGGCTTGAAGAGCTTGGGGTAGATGCGGTCACCCTGCGAGAGATATACAGCGACCAGCGGATGCCACGATTTGGCTCGATTCCTTTTAGCGTTGCGCCGCGCGAGCCTCGCTCGCTCTATGCGGGGTTCCTAACAGCCCACCGCCTGGAGTTAGCCCAGCAGTTCATGGCACTTCACCACCCCACTCTAAGCCGCGCAGCAAAGCAATTCAGCGTTACCTCGTCGGTGATAACAGCGATTTTACTGGTCGAAAGTAGCTTCGGGCTACACACCGGGCAGGAGCTCGTACTCTACCGACTTTCTCGCATCGCTGGACTCAACACCCACGAGAACATCGAGTATAATTTTCACAGGCTCCGCAAGACTGACTCTTCTGTGACCCGCGAGAAACTACATGCACGAGCCGGCTACCTGCACCGCACCTTTACCCCGGAGATTGTTGCGCTGATAACGATGGTGCGGAAAAACAACCTGGATATCTTCCAAATACGCGGCTCTATCGCCGGGGCCTTTGGCATACCCCAGTTCCTACCCTCTTCCTACCTGCGCTTTGGTATTGATGGTAATGGCGACGGCGCGGTTTCGTTATACAACCCCGATGATGCGATCCACTCAGCGGCGCATTTTTTGGCCGAGGCTGGATGGCACGACACCATAACACCAGCAGAAAAACGCCAGGTGATCTGGCGATACAACAAAAGCGATGAATATATCTCGACCGTGCTTGATATCGCTGAGCGACTACAGGACGCGACCAAGCAAACACGCAGATAGCCTGCCCACTTGCTGCTCACAGACCTTGGGGCGAACTACCCTACTGAACCTTCCATCTCAAGCTCAATCAGACGATTGAGCTCTACAGCGAACTCCATCGGGAGCTCTTTGGAGATAGGCTCGATAAAGCCACGCACAATCATCGCGCGTGCCTGCTCCTCACTAAGGCCACGGCTCATCAGATAAAAAAGCTGCTCCTCAGAGATACGAGAGACACTGGCCTCGTGGCCGACACTCGACTGCTTCTCTTCAATCTCGATATAGGGATAGGTATCGGTGCGGCTGCACTCATCCAACAGCAGGGCATCACACTCAACGGTAGACTTTGCTCCGACCGCTCCTGGGTGCACCTTACAGAGCCCACGATAACTTGAGCGCCCGAGCCCCTTACTAATCGACTTCGATACGATCTGCGAGGTGGTATTCGGTGCAGCATGAACGATCTTCGCTCCTGCATCCTGATGCATTCCATCCTTGGCAAACGCCACGCTGAGCACCTCACCATGCGCTCCTTCACCCATCAGATACACCGCTGGGTATTTCATCGTAAGCTTTGAGCCGATATTTCCATCGACCCACTCCATGGTGGCACCTTCATACGCCATGGCACGCTTGGTGACGAGGTTGTAGATATTCGGCGCCCAGTTCTGGATTGTGGTGTACCTAAAGCGCGCACGCTTATTCACCGCGATCTCCACCACCGCAGAATGCAACGATTCAGAGGTGTACATCGGAGCGGTACAGCCCTCGATATAATGGCCATACGCATCGTCATCAACGATGATGAGGGTGCGCTCAAACTGCCCCATCCGCTCTGCATTGATGCGGAAATAGGCCTGCAAAGGCACCGTCACCTTCACCCCCTTCGGGATATATATGAAGCTGCCGCCTGACCACACTGCTGAGTTGAGAGCGGCAAACTTGTTATCAGTTGGCGGAATGATGGTGGCCCAGTACTTCTTGAAAAGATCTGGCATCTCTTTGAGCGCCATGTCGGTGTCTAAAAAGATCACACCCTGATCCTCCCACTCTTTCTTTAGGGAGTGGTACACCACCTCGCTCTCGTACTGAGCTCCTACTCCTGCAAGGATTGTGCGCTCGTATTCCGGAATGCCTAGCTTGTCGAAGGTGCGCTTGATATCTGCCGGCACATCCTCCCAGGTCTTGCCCTTCTCCTGAACAGGCTTGAGGTAGTAGTAGATATCGTCAAAGTTAAGCTCGCTTAATACCTCGCTGCCCCACGTTGGCATCGGCTTTGAAAAGAAGATATCGAGGGACTTGTGGCGAAACTGCCGCATCCAGTCCGGCTCATTCTTGTGGTCACTTATCTGATCAATGATCTCGTGATCGATCCCCTTGCGGGTCTTAAACACTGGCTTCTCTGGGTCGTGGAATCCGTACTTCTGTTCGTATTCGCTGCCGATATCGCGCAGAATTTCATTCTCAGTTGGAGCAGAGCTATCCATATGAACCCACCTAATCCAAATTTAACTCTTTAACGATGAACTGTATTAGCTACGCAGCAAAACTAAAGCGCCTAACTCTCTCGCCAGTCTCACCACAGGGCTTCCACTGCCGCGCTTTTATCAGAGCTGCATCCCTTTTTGCTGACTCAACTACACTTGAATACTCAAGGATAGCAGCTCAAGAACTCCGGATTTCTACAGTCTATTAAAGATGTTAATCTTAATCCACTGCTATTCTTGAGTATATAACTCAAGTATCAGGGAGTCAATTCCAGCGGCACCCCGCAGCACGCGTTGGTTGTAGCTGACCTCGATAACTTGCTAAAACATAAGGAGCTATGAGCGAAACATCAAAGAAGTTGATTCTGGTGGTGGAAGACGACCCAGACGCCAGGGGTGCCATCTGCACCATCCTGGAGGGGTTGGGGTTAGCGCACCTAAGCTTCGGTAGCGGCGCCGAGGCACTTGCTGGAGTTAAAGGGCAAAAGCTCGACATGGCGCTCCTGGATGTCATGATGCCCGGCATGAATGGCTATGAGGTGCTGACAGCACTACGAGCCTCGGATCAGTTCGCTGAGTTGCCAGTCATCATGATCACAGCCAAGGATGAAGACAGTGATATCCTTGAGGGGTATCAATTTGGTGCGGATTACTACATCACCAAACCCTTTACGACGCGACAGCTTGAGTACGGCATTCGGATATTTCTTACTTATTAATCAAGGGCATTGGCACCGCAAAAAGCATGATTGTAAACCCAGCCACATTCTCACTCTCGCAGCTCCCATCTTTTATCGTGATTGATGGTGTCAACGGCGCTGGCAAGAGCACTCTGCAGGCGCGCATGATTGAGTTTCTGCAATCAAAAGGCGCCGCCTCTATCGCTACCCGCGAACCAGGCGCGACAGACCTGGGGAAAAAGCTGCGTGCCCTCGTGCTTGAGCAGGATGAGCCGCGAATGTGCGAACTTGCTGAGATGTTTCTCTTCGCCGCAGATCGCTCAGAGCATGTGGCAAAGCTTATCGGCCCCTCCCTTGCAAAGGGCTCAACAGTGATCTCAGATCGCTACTACTACTCCACCGTAGCATTCCAAGGGTATGGCAGGGGTATTGACCTACAGGTGGTGGAATCAATGAACGCAATCGCAATCGCTGGCATGCTTCCGCATCTTTGGATTCATCTAGATCTTGACCCCGCAGAGGGGCTTCGCCGCAACAAAGCCAGCGCCGCAAAATCGGGCGCAGACGGCAAGGATGCCTTCGAGCTTGAGGAGCTGGCGTTCCATACCCGGCTCCGTAACGGGTTTGTTGAGCTTGCACGGCGCGTGAGAGAGCCTGTGATAGAGCTCGATGCTGCACAGCCAGCGGATGTGGTGTGGTCCACGGTGCGAGCCATTTT
>JBILUF010000220.1:0-4790 GCA_044371155.1 Bdellovibrionota bacterium | reverse complement strand
CCACATGCTTCTCAGCAGGAGCAAATGAGGGTGGATCTACTACTATCAGATCCCAGCGCCGATGCTCTTTCCGAGCGCTCTCAAGAAACTCAAATGCATCGCCAGCGACTCCAGTGTGTGCACCATTCGGCAGGGAGTTAATCTCCCAATTTACTCCGGCATCCTCGATTGCAGGAGCAGCCAGGTCAACTGAGGTCACAGAGCGGGCTCCGCCGCTTCCGGCATACACCGAGAATCCGCCAGTGTATGAGAATAGGTTTAACACCTCACAATCCCTGGCCCACTGTTTAATCCGGGCACGGTTATCGCGCTGATCAAAAAAGAATCCGGTTTTTTGACCACGTACGATATCAGCTCGAAAAAAAAGCCCATTCTCTTGAAACTCAACCGGTCTATCTGGCTCTTTCCCGTACAGGGTCACCCCTCGCTCCTCCCCGCCGGAGCGCTGCTTACGAAAAACGGATTTTACACCCACCTCCGATACCAACCACTCCACCACTCCATCAAGATCCCAAAATCCCGCTGGGCCGTTGCCGTACAACTTCAGCACCGCCTGGTCGCCGTACAGATCACACACCAGCCCTGGGATCCCATCCCCCTCTCCGTTAATCAGTCGATAGCCGGTGGTCTCTGGCCCTAAGAATCTACCCCGCAGATCCTGCGCGGCACGCAGTCGGTCTAAGATAAGCTCATCCCCGAGCCGCTCCTGCTCCACGGCACACACTCGCACGGCTAACGGGCTATCGGGGTCGTAAAAGCCAAAGGCCAAAGGAGTGCCGTCTCTGTCCCGCACCATCGCGCGGCTTCCTGGGTGGGCTGCTGGCTGCTCCTCTAGCCAGTGATTATACACCCACGGATAGCCCTGCTTTAGTAGACGGGTGCGATCCGTTTTGAGCTTTAAGCGAACGACAGAGTCTGCATTTTTTTGGATAAACCGCATGATGGATAGCAGTCTATCCTAGCTGCCATACTGGGTGAACATGCAATATTGCCGCGACAAATTGCGTCGAGGCATGCAGGAAGATTGAATTAAACACGACGATTTATTGAGCTCTGGGCCGGCTTCAACAACTAAGGCTCCTCAAAAGGCTGTCAGTAACTCCGCTCCACTGAGGAGGCATCATGAACCATCAAGCCGCGTCACGTATATACTTTGCGGCCTCTTTGGCTTTCCGAGCTAGCTCCTTGGCCTCTTGCTCTCGCCAGATTCGCTCAAGATCAAGACGGGTCGGGGCTCGTCTGCGCTTGCCATTACTTGCGGCATCGTAGATGGCTCTCTCCTGCCAGATCCGCTCTAGATCAAGCCGACTTGGGCGCCGAATCGAGCGTAGCCCAAATGAGGATGGCGCCGCAAAAAAGGCAAAGCAGCGTGGCATAAATCCGCGGCATTTTTGTATCCAATCACCCATACCCCCATATCCGCTCTCCCCGCCGAACTGATCCAGGTTATTTGTAGGATTTACCCGTATATGGTCGCCCCTTAGGATGAGCAATACCGACACAACCATGCAGGGCTTTGATTGGCATCGCCCAGGGCAGTTATAAAGCTAGCTCTTAGAAATCGCGCGATAGGCCTGCCCTACTACAGCTGCCATCCGTCTTGCTATCTTTTGGCCCTCGGCGCTCAACTGATTTATCCACTCGTGGTTAAAGAAAGCTGCTATGCGCTGATACGACTCCTTTACCTCTTCGAGACTAGAGGTGCGAGATACCCCCAAAAGCTCTGCCGGACTCACACTCAATCCATCACCTCTCACTGGCGCTTGCGGCCCCACAGCAGAGGAAGACAGCGGTCGGTTATCAACTGGGAACTCACCGCGATGCACCAGCTCCTCATACACCCTACTTACCCCTACCTCTTTTGAGATCACCTCAAGCCAGCGCAGACGATAGCCATGCTGAGTACGGAATCTTTCCAACCCCCGTAAGATCTCCTTTAGCTCCTCTTCGACCTTTGGATCCTGCGGCTCTGCCTGCTCAACGAGTGGGGTCTCCACTGGAGCTTTGTACTCCCTCCAAGCAAGTGCAGCGCGGTAGTAAAGATAACCCGCCAGTGCAGCGGCAAAACCCACACCAAAGCTCACCACCCGCTGCAGCATGGGCCAACCAGACTCTGAAAGCATCTCCGAACAGGTGGCAGCGAGCACCACCGCCAAGCTCAACGCCGCAAGGATAAACCTTTGCGGCGACACAAAACGCACCGCCTGAAAAATAGTCGTCATGATAAGGATAAGCGATAGGGCCAGCAGGTGCGCTGGATATTGAATAGTAGCAAAGAGATCCGCCTGCGGCCCTTTACTGACGTTGGGCACAAATAGAATCAGAAGATAAATCCCGATACTTGGAATGTTGGCAATCAGCCGCACACTAAAAAAAGATCCGAAGGCCAAGAGCCCAGCTAGTAGGTAAAGAACCGCAAGAAAGTAGTATCCCCCCGACCAGGCAAAATACACCGCTCCGATCGAGGCCAAAATCGGCACAACCTGAAAGAGCCCTGCAAAGGCCGAAAAAGTCGCAAGCCCCTCTAGAATGAGCGCAACAATCGCTATCAGCGCAGGTATCTGAATCGTGGCAAGGTCAGTCACAGCCCAGAGTGTACGCTAGAGAAGACTCCCTGTTCAAACCGTAATTGAACCCCTCTGGTGCGCCAGAGGGGTAGTCCGGCGCCTATCCAGCGCGCACCTCAACCAAGAACTGATCGACTACCACCCGAAGAGATTCAGCCTGCTCGGAGAGCTGCCCGGCTGCGCTCAAGACCTGATTTACAGCGGTGGCTGTCTCCTGCGCTCCAGCCGACACCCCCGAGATGTTTTTTGCCACATCCTGAGCGGCAAGCGCTGCATGTTGAACGTTCCGACTAATCTCTGTAGTGGCGTTGCGCTGCTCGCCCACGGCCGAAGAGATACCGGCAGATATAGAGTCGATACGCTCAATGGTCTTTCCCACCGCTGAGATAGCTCCCACGGCATCTGAGGTTGCTGACTGGATCGCTGTTATCTCTGCTGTAATATTCTCAGTGGCATCAGCGGTTTGCTTCGCGAGGTTTTTGACCTCCGAGGCCACCACTGCAAATCCTTTTCCTACCTCACCAGCACGCGCCGCCTCGATGGTAGCATTCAGAGCTAGGAGGTTGGTCTGGCCAGCAATCTCGGTGATTAACTTCACCACACCGCCGATTTTTTTGGAGGCCACCACCAGCCCTTGCATTATCTCATTCGAGCGCTTGGCCTCGCCTACGGCATCTCCGGCGATGCGGGTGGATTCGGTCACCTGCCTACTAATCTCACCCACCGAGCCCGAGAGCTCCTCAGTGGCAGCAGCTACAGTGTTCACACTGACTGAGCTCTCCTCCGATGCCGCTGAAACCGCCAAAGCCTGATTTGAGGTTGACGATGCGGTCTCTTTTAACGAGTTTGCCGTTGCCTGCAGCTCTGTAGCAGACGAAGCCACCGCCGCTACAACTCCTTTCACAGTCAGCTCGAGCTGATCGGCCAACTCAAGACGGCGGCGCACTGAATCTTTGATCTCAGAATCTTTTTTCTGCATCTCTCCCGCAGCGCTGTTGATGAGCTGAGCTGCCGCGCGGAAGGTCCCTGGTAATCCGCGCAGGATCACCCGACGGAAGAACTTGCCCTTGCTAGCATACTCAAGGGACGCTCCAGCTTCGCGCACGAAGGCATCGGTCACATCGAGCATTCGGTTTAGCCGCTCAGCCAGCTCCCGCACCTCGGTAGGGCCATCACAGAGCAATACCCGAGACTCGAGATTGCCAGAGGCAGCGTCGTTACAAACAGCCGATATCTTGGCTACCCATTCGCGATACGCTCTATTCTCCTCCCGCAAAGCTTCAAAGCTGCTTGGCCCCGAGGTATCAGCCCTCTTTTCATACTGACTCTCATACATTCCATTATCCATGGCTCTCTCCGCTTCTTAATCTTGCTGTTGTTCTCTCGCTATCAGCTACTCTGCACGAGCTAGGCATTGCTAAACATAAACTCCTCATATGTCGTGCCCTGGCGCTCAAGCATATTGAGCATCAGCTCACTCGAGGCAAGCACCCCCTTGCGTGGGTCAGGATGCCTAGCCTCCTCATCATTGAGGAGCCGGTAGATGCCTTGAATCTTTTCGATCGCCGCGCGCTCGGGAACACGCCGATTAGAGTGGAAACCAACAATCGACCCATCGGGCCCACGAGTTGGGGTGACATGCGCGATGACCCAATAATGATCACCACTCTTGGTCATATTCTTCACATAGGCAAATATTTCAGAGCCACCTGCGATGGTCTCCCACAGGAGCTTAAATACCGCACGAGGCATCTCGGGGTGTCGAATCATACTATGCGGCTTCCCAAGGCACTCATCCTCGGTGTACCCCGCAATCCGCAGGAACACATCGTTTACATAGACCATCCGACCTCTGGTGTCGGTCTTGCTGACGATGATCTCATCCTCGTCAAAGAATACCTCGTGATTTGTCGGAACAATTCGTGATGCCATCTCCTCTCCTCCCGTTTCCGTGTAAGGGAGCTATCGACCCAAGAGAGGTGAAGCTTGATAGCTTATTCGTGAGATAACTCCCCGTTTTGGTTGTTGAAAGAGTTGATTTTTAAACATTAGCGAAGAGCTCAACTACAAGGCTCTATCATCTGGCTGCATATGCTCTGAGATGATCGAGATCCTTGGCTAAACGGCCAATTACAACGCACCATACCAGTGGTTCAATACACTTCGCAGGGCGCACAAGACTTAAGTCAAGCAATAAGAAGGGATAACAGATGAAGATACTAC
>JBILUF010000219.1:0-4794 GCA_044371155.1 Bdellovibrionota bacterium | reverse complement strand
ACTTGGGAGTGCAATCCAGATAGAAGAAACTCACCTCTCTTCTCGTCTGATTCGGAATTAGTGTTTCTTTTTTTTGGAGTTTCTTCCTTGAAAGTTAGAGCTTCAGTTAAGCCAATCTGCGCTTACTGCAAAGTCATTCGTCGTGCCGGCAAAGTGTATGTCGTGTGCAAGCGCACGCCAAAACACAAGCAGCGCCAGGGGTAGAGTAGTTATTTTTCTTTAAGGATAATGGATGCCACGTATAGCAGGAGTTGATCTTCCGCGTAATAAGCGAGTGCTTCGCGGATTGACCTACGTCTACGGGATTGGGCTAACGAAGTCCCAAGCAATCCTCACGGAAGCTAAGGTGAGTTTTGATACCCGCACCGATAATCTCACCGAAGACGAGCTCGCTCGTATTCGGTCGATCATTGAGACTCGTGAGAAAGTGGAGGGAGACCTTCGCCGCGAGAATCAGATGAACATCAAGCGCCTTATGGATCTCGGATGTTACCGTGGGTTGCGGCACCGCAAAGGCTTGCCTGCGCGTGGTCAGCGCACCCGTACAAACGCTCGCACCCGCAAGGGCCCGCGTAAGCAGCCAGTCATCGGCAAGAAGGCGCCAGCTGCAAAGAAGTAAACTGATCTTTTTAGGATTTAAGAGGTAATCACCTTGGCAGATACAAAGACAACAGCCGCTGCAGGAGCAAGTGCCGCAGTACGCAAGAAAAAGGCAAAGAGAAATGTCCCCGTGGGAGTGGCTCATATTCACGCCACTTTCAACAACACGATCGTAACGATCACTGACCCTACCGGCGGTGTGTTGGCGTGGTCGAGCGCTGGGTGCAACGGCTTTAAGGGCTCCCGCAAATCAACCCCATTTGCTGCGCAGGTAGCAGGTGAGGATGCTGCCCGCAAGGCCCGCGAGTTTGGAGTACGCTCGGTCACTGTGTTTGTTCGTGGACCTGGCTCTGGTCGTGAGTCGGCGCTGCGTGCGTTGCACTTGGGCGGTCTACAGGTAACAAACATTCGTGATTGCACACCGGTGCCGCACAATGGATGCCGCGCCCGTAAGAGTCGTAGAGTTTAAAAAGATTTCAGTAAGGATGATGTGCTATGGCTAGGTATTGTGGTGCAGTCTGCAGATTGTGTCGTCGAGAAGGTGAGAAGCTGTTTCTAAAAGGAGATCGCTGCTACACCGAGAAGTGTGCCATTGAGAGACGTGAGGGTGTGCCGGGGCAACACGGCAAGGGACGTCAAGCGTTCTCAAACTACAAGATTCAGCTGCGCGAAAAGCAGAAGATTAAACGTATATACATGGTGTTGGAGCGTGGTTTCCGTAACACTTTCGAGCGTGCGTTGAACTCCAAGGGCGTGACTGGAACTGAGCTTCTGAGCCGCCTAGAGACCCGTTTGGACAGCGTCGTGTTCCGGCTCGGGTTTGGGCTGTCGCGCAAGCACGCTCGTCAGTTGGTCAACCATGGCCACATTCTGGTGAATGGAAAGCAGGTGAGCATTCCCTCCTTCCACGTCACTGCAGGCGATGAAGTTTCTGTTCGAGAGAAGAGCCGTTCAAATGTAAACATCACCGGCGCGGTTGCTACGGCAGCTGGTCGGCCGATGCCAGGGTGGCTCTCGCTCGATAAGGATAACCTCAAGGGTATCGTGACGGCAGCGCCGACACGCGACCAAATGCCCCAGAACGTTAAGGAGCAACAGGTCGTCGAGTTGTACTCTCGGTAATCCACGAACGCCGCCTCGGACCGGGATTGTCCGAGGTGATATGGATTGCTGCGAGGTATTAGTTTCTGCGTTCTATCTGGAGATAAATTGAATGAAGCGTATCAGCCTTAAGGATCTGATTAAGCCCCGAAGAGTTGATGTTGAAGGTGGCGATGACCGCTATGGTAAATTCGTAGCAGAGCCGCTTGAGAGAGGATTCGGGGTGACCGTAGGCAACAGCCTGCGTCGTATCCTGCTATCCTCATTGCAGGGGTCGGCCATCACATCGGTGTCGGTGGAAGGCGTGATGCATGAGTTCTCGACTGTCCCTGGTGTGGTCGAGGATATGACCGAGATAGTTCTAAATCTCAAAGAGGTCGTTCCTAGGCTTGAAGACAAAGAGGAGGCTCATCTTCGGATCGAGGCTGTGGGCCCATGCAACGTCACCGCTGGGATGTTCACAGGAGACCCTTCGGTAGCTATTCTAAATCCTGAGCTGCATATCGCCACTGTCGGTGAGGGTGCTACGCTGAAGATGAACGTCACGGTGAAGGTGGGGCGTGGCTATGTTTCTGCTGACAAGAACAAGATCGAGGGTGCGCCTGTCGGCACTATGTTCATCGATGCGATATTCTCCCCGATTCGCAAGGTAAACTTCGTTGTCACTAATGCCCGCGTCGGGCAGCGTACTGACTATGACTGTTTGACGATGGAGCTTTGGAGCAATGGCAGCATTGATCCACGCTCGGCTATCGCCCAAGCAGCACACATCCTGGTCGACCAGTTGAGTGTGTTCGTAGGCGATGGTTTGATCGTAGAAGAGGTAGAGCAGGTCAAAGATGAGCCCAAGAAGAAGTTCAGTGAGCACCTGTTCCGACGGATTGATGAGTTGGAGCTCAGCGTCCGCAGCGCAAACTGCCTTGAGAATGCTGATATCAAGTATATCGGCGAGCTCGTGCAGAAGACCGAGGCTGAGATGCTACGTACCAAGAACTTTGGGCGTAAATCTCTGAATGAGATCAAGCAGATTCTGTCCGACATGGGCCTTGGGCTAGGAATGAAAGTAGATGAGTTCCCAGCGCGAGAGGACCTGGACAAGATGACTCGTGATACTCAGGAGCAGTAATAATAAAGAGAGGTATCAGCCCTAGTCACTAGCTGGAGAGTTGCTCCGTAAGTTTGGCAGGGCTGTGCTGATAAGGCCAGGATAGATGGTGCGAGCTCCGTGATGTTGCGGAGTTTTCCATCGGATGGCTTCAAGTTTGAAAGAGTTTTGGATTTTAGAGGTGCCGTATGCGTCACGGTGTAGGATATAGAAAGTTTCAGAAGAGCGCTGCTCATACCCGCGCGATGTTCCGTAACATGGCGACGTCGTTGATTCTGCATGAGCAGATCGAGACTACCCTTGAAAAGGCGAAAGAGCTTCGTCCTATTGTTGAGAAGCTTATCACTCGCGCCAAGAAGGACACCTTGCCATCTCGCCGACTCGCCTACAGCTATCTCAAGGATAAGTCTGTCGTGCACAAGCTTTTCACCGAAGTTGGTCCGCGGTTTGCGGCTCGCAACGGGGGGTATACCCGGGTGGTTCGTTCTGGCAATCGAGCCGGTGATGCCGCGAAGATGGCAGTGATTGCTCTCGTTGAGCTCACGCCTCGCTTCGTAAAGCCCGTGGAAGAGAAGGCTGCTGAGTAGTCAACTGCGACTGAGTAGTCAGCCGCGACCTTTGGGCCACAAGCGATTACTGTCTCTGTGAGGGGCAGGCTGGTTTAGCTACAGCTGGGGCGTTCAATCCAGTCTCATTAGGCGAATACATTTTTTCGGGGTGCGGGATCATGGGAATGTTCGCAGGGAAGAAGTTTCTCGTTTTTGGTGTCGCTAACGAGCGTAGTCTTGCATGGGGTATCACGCAGGCTCTGCACCGAGAGGGGGCAAAGCTTGGGTTCACCTATGTGAACGAGGCTATTGAGAGGCGACTGCGCCCCTTAGCCGAGAGCCTCTCCTCTGAGCTGATTCTGCCCTGTGATGTGCAATCTGATGAGCAGCTCGATAAAGTCTTTGCCGAGGTCGAGTCAAAGTGGGGCAGTATCGATGGCGTGATCCATTCAGTAGCGTTTGCTGATGGGGAGGATCTCAAGAATCGCTTCTCTCGCACAAGTCGGAAGGGGTTTCAGCTAGCCCTTGATGTATCCGCATATTCTCTTATCGCGGTGGCGGGTCGGGCTGAGGCTCTCATGCGCGCACAGGGTGGTTCAATCATAACCCTGAGCTACCTAGGTGCTGAGCGAGTAGTGCCAAATTACAATGTGATGGGCGTAGCTAAGGCTGCGCTGGAGAGTGCGGTGCGATACTTGGCGGCTGACCTAGGGCCGCAGAACATTCGGGTGAATGCTATCTCGGCTGGGCCGGTCAAAACCTTGGCCGCCTCGGGGATCCCACATTTTAGAGATATGCTTAACTCATTTGCTGAGAAGGCACCGCTCCGTAGGGCGATTACGCAAGAGGATGTGGCCAATTCAGCCTTGTACCTATTAGGATCCCTTAGTTCAGGGGTCACCGGAGAGACTATCTATGTCGACTCTGGGTTTAATATCCTCGGCATGTAATTGCCCTGCTCTGGTTTCAAGCCCTGAGTTTTACGCTGTGTATCTGTTAGTAGATAGATCTGGCGTGAGTTCTGGGTTGTTCCAAACCAGGGAGTAGGGGTAGGATCCGTGGGGATTGCCGAATATCTTACCCATGACCGATACCTCAGACTCAAAGCCTATCGATAGAAATGTTGAGCCCAATTTGCGGCAGGAGCTTTTAGCTCTTGGTGAGGCGCTCGTTGCCCGAGGGATCGAGGATCAAGAACTTCCCGATCTTATCCACCAATATTCGGAGCTCTTTGATTCCTGGTTCGCATCAGCAAATTTTTCATCGCCAGAACCGGATACTTCTAAGATGGCAGGAGAAATGCGCACGGCGCTAGGTCCAGTGCTAGCTATTCATGAGGCTGTATTGGCGCTTGCGTCCAGAGCTAAGGATCTGACGGAGGCAGAGCTAAAGAGTCTACGCACTAGAGGGAAGGGGATACTAGCCTACGTTGATACCATG
>JBILUF010000218.1:0-4798 GCA_044371155.1 Bdellovibrionota bacterium | reverse complement strand
AGTGTGATTGATAATTTAGTAAAAGGTGCTGCCGGCCAGGCGGTGCAAAATATAAATCTGATGTGCGGCTTTGAAGAGACCGCAGGACTTTCCTTTGCGGGCGTGTGGCCGTAACCAAGGAGGCAGGAATGGCTAAGCTAGAAGTTCATGAGATCGCTGGCGCAGTGTGTGCGCCGCTCGGATTTAAAGTGGGCACCGTCTATGCTGGAATTCGCAAGGCAAAGCGCGATGACCTAGTGCTGCTGGTAAGTGACACCCCCGCTACAGCGGCAGCGGTGTTTACCACCAATAAAGTGCATGCCTGGTGTGTGCGTCATAACCGCGAGCGGCTTGCTGCGGGGAATATTCAGGCGGTGCTTTGCAACGCCGGTAATGCCAACGCCTGTAACGGCGAGCGTGGGCAAAGTGATGATCAGGCTCTGGCTGAGGGGGTGAAAACAGCTCTCCGGGCTGCAGGTCACTTCGAGGGAGATCTTCTTACTGCTAGCACTGGAGTTATTGGAAAGCACCTTCCCATGTCCGAGGTAAAAGCTGCATTGCCTACACTCGTGGCGGCGTTAGGGGGAAGTATTGGTCATGGGGAGCAAGCGGCCAACGCTATCATGACGACTGATCTGGTGCCTAAATTTGTGGCGATTGAGGTGGGCGCTGGAAAGGAGCGCTACCGCATTGGTGGCATCGCCAAAGGCAGCGGGATGATTGCACCCAATATGGCTACCATGCTTGGGTTTATTACCACCGATATTGCAGCATCTCAGGCTGAGCTGCAGGCGATTTTAACCCGTGTGGTGGGGCGCACTTTTAACTGCATTACCGTGGACGGCGATACCAGCACAAATGACATGGTGATAGTGCTAGCTAACGGTGCTTCGGGGGTACCACTTGCAGGTCGCGAGCAGGAGTTTGAACAAGCCTTGGAGTATGTGTGCGGAACTCTGGCGCGCAAGATCGCCCGCGACGGCGAGGGTGCAACCAAGCTTGTAACTGTAACGCTTATTAATCCTCCACCAATCGGGGAGAAGATCGCCAAGACGATTGCCGAGTCTCCGCTAGTTAAGACTGCCTGTTTTGGAAATGATCCAAATTGGGGCCGGATTATGGCGGCTGCTGGTAGGTCGGGGGTGGAGTTTAATCCAAGCTCAGTGGTGGTGCGGCTAGCCGGGCATGAGGTATTCCGTGACGGTGAGCCGACAGCATTTGATCCAACAGTGGTGAGTGCCGCTATGAAGGCAGCGGATCTCCTGATTGAACTTGAGTTTTTGGGCACTCCAAAGAGTGAGCCGGTAACGGTCTGGACCTGCGATTTTAGCTACGACTATGTAAAGATTAACGCTGATTACACTACCTAGCTCTTATTCTGCATATGGCAAAGACAGTTGTAATTAAATACGGCGGCGCTGCGATGACTGATCCGCTCGCGGCAGATCAGCTAATGCGTGAAATTGTCAGCCTCTGTCGAGCGGGCACCAAAGTGGTGCTTGTACATGGTGGTGGCCCTGAAATCGACCGGATGCTTATGCGGCTTGGGATAGAGCCCAGAAAAGTGCACGGACTACGGGTAACAGATGCCGCGACGATGGATGTTGTCGAGATGGTGTTGGCTGGGCGGGTTAATAAGGGGCTCGTCTCGCTACTCAATCGCCATGGGGCAAAGGCCCTAGGGCTCTCTGGTCGAGATGCCCAGGTGGTGCGCGCTAAGAAAAAGGAGATTCCGGAGGCTGACCTTGGGTTTGTGGGCTCAGTAGAAGAGGTAAATGGCGGATTGCTAGCTACCCTCATGGAGAGCGGATTTTTGCCGGTACTCTGCTCGGTGGCCGAGGACAGCTCTGGAGTTGTGCTGAATGTTAACGCTGATGAGATAGCTGCAGCGGTAGCTGTGGCGCTAAAAGCCGATACGTTAGCGTTGCTTACTGATGTACCAGGAGTTCTTCGAGCATACCCAGATCCAGCATCACGGATTGAGCGGATGAGTGCGCAGGAGACCGAGTCGCTTTTGAAGTCCGGTACGATTGATAAGGGGATGATCCCCAAGCTTTCAAGCTGTGTCCAGGTGGTGCGTTCCGGAGTGGGTGAGGCAAGGATTTTAGACGGTCGAAAGCCAGAACTTCTTCGGATGGCACTTGAGACTGGAGCACTCGGCACAACTATAACGGCGTAGTGTAGACGGTATGAGATCAGAGAATTGGATCGCGCGGGAATCAGAGGTGCTGCTTCAGACCTATAAGCGCCAGCCGGTGGTGTTTGAAAGTGGGGCTGGCTGTTGGCTCACTGACACAGAGGGGAAGCGCTACCTTGATATGGTGGCGGGTGTCGCGGTGATGGCACTTGGACATTCACACCCGGCCTGGGTTGCCGCGGTGACCGCCCAGGCGACGCAGCTGGTGCATACATCGAACCTCTTTTACACCACCCCGATGATTGAGTTGGCTGAGGCCCTCACCCGTCTTTCGCAGATGTCTCGTGTATTTTTCTGTAACTCGGGATGTGAGGCTAACGAGGCAGCGATTAAGATCGCTCGTAAATGGGGGAAGGCCAAGCGCGGTGATGGTTGTTTCAAGTTTGTTACCTTTGACCACGGTTTTCACGGCCGTACCCTTGGGGCACTTAGTGCCACTGGTCAGAAAAAGTACTGCGAGCCCTTTGAGCCGCTGGTGCCTGGGTTTATCCAGATCCAAATCGAGGAGCATCAGAGGCTGCAAACCCTTCTGGACGGCTCCGTATGTGCAGTTATTGTGGAGCCGATTCAGGGTGAAGGGGGAGTGCAGGTGATAGACCCTGCTGTACTACGCCAGATTCGCGCACTGTGCTCTGAAAGAGAGGTGCTGCTTATCTGTGACGAAGTGCAAACTGGAATTGCGCGTACGGGTAAGTGGTTTGGCTTTCAGCATGCTGGAGTACTCCCTGACCTCGCGCCACTTGCGAAGGGTCTTGGCGGTGGATTTCCAATCGGTGCCTGTTTAGCCCACGGAGAGGCAGCGAGTACCCTTGTGCCGGGCGACCACGGCTCGACGTATGCTGGAAGCCCGCTAGCGGCTCAAGCGGCCCTTTCTGTTATCCGGTATATCGAAGAGCATGGGTTGTTGGCGCATGTCCTTGAGGTAGGAGCGCAGCTTAAGAAGGCTCTTCAGACACTCTGTGAAGAGTTTTCTTTTCTTGACCATGTGCGCGGAGAGGGGTTGATGCTCGCGATGGAGTTTACAGCACCCCGCGCACGTGGAGCCGTTGCCAAGGCACTTGCGCATGGGCTTTTACTCAACGCCACGGGGGATACTACTTTACGGTTTGTGCCCCCGCTGATTTTGTCAGCAGCCGAGGTGGAGTCAGCAGCGCAACGATTACGCACGACGTTGCGTGAGCTCGCCTAGCAAGGCGCTTGCTGATGGCTCCACCAGTATGCCAAATCCTCAAAGCAGAGCTGTCTCTACGCGAAGAGCTCCTGCAGCACTGATGAGGCTACTTTCTCTCGGTCAGGGCTGTAGGAGCCGCTTTCAACCTGAGCCTTCAGTTGTGCCAGGCGAGCAGAGCGCGCGCTGTTCTCTGCGCTCCCGGGTTCTTGTAAGCCGGCGGATACACGCACCGCGCCGGGTTCGTTAGCACCCGCCTCTGCTACTGAATTACTCTGTGATTGGGATACAAGCGCAGGCTCGGACTGCGCAGCGAATAGCCGAGCTATCTTATCAACTTTCATGTTTAACCTCGTCCATGACAATGGATACATTCAGCAAGGAAAACGAATTCTTCCTACTGCTCGAATCCAGGGTTTCCTCTTTCGACCGTCCATGGCCAAGTGACGAGAATCCATTCTGCAGGTATCCAGCTCGACTAGCTGCGAGGAGATCTTTAGTACTTTTTTGAGTGGACGTAACCTATCGAAGTTGCTTAAGATATCGGGATGAATCTACGGATTATCTCATGCGCCAAGGTGCGCCAGCAGTTTATTCTAGACGGCGAGGCTGAGTACCTTAAGCGCCTTAAGCCTTGGACCAAGGTGAGCCTGGAGGAGCTTGAGCTCTCCTCAAAGCTTCCAGAGGCTGAGTTAAAGCGCAAAGAGGCCGAAAATATGCTCGGTCGGATTGAGCGCGGCGATTTCTTTGTTGCCCTTGATGAGCGTGGAAAAGAGCTAGGTTCCGAGCAGTTCGCGCGGTTCTTAGAGGGTAAGATGCAGACAGGCCATTCCCGATTTGTATTCGGTATCGGGGGGGCGGCTGGATGGGACGAGGCGGTGCGGTCTAAGGCTGGATTTGTGCTTTCTCTTTCAAAGCTAACCTTCCCTTACCAGCTCACCAGGCTCATACTAATAGAGCAGCTGTATCGGGCGCTTTCTATAATTAAGGGGCAGCCATACCATAAGCGGTGAAAGTTTGAGGCACACACGAGGCGCATGAGTAAGATAAAGAAATTCCCGTCGATCAGTATCCGTAAAATTAGTGGCGGAAAAGATCCGGTCAATATCGTCAATGAGTTTATCCTGCGCCTCGGGCATGACCCCGCTGAGTGCGCCAAGGAGCGCGATCAAGACACCGCTCGTTGGATGATATCCATGGGAGGAGATGAGGAGCTTGAAATTTTAGCTGAAGGGCTGCGAACCCCAAGTGAAACCACCATCTACATGGGGGTTAATATTGCCACTGTTCCGCTGCGCGGTGCGTATGAGGTTATTACCGCGGCGATGCAGATCGCAGACGGATTAGTCGGCATAAAGATAAGCCTTGTCGGGCATTATCTAGTATTGAGCTCCACAATGGCAGCAGCAGGGGTGAGCGTTGAAGAGCTTGATTATAACTATCGCCTTATCGCT
>JBILUF010000217.1:0-4834 GCA_044371155.1 Bdellovibrionota bacterium | reverse complement strand
TTGCCTGCTTCACCAACCAAGTTGGACATGATCTCAGAGGTTTGGCCTACATTTGCGCCCACATCAAGCACGCTGTCGCCTCGATGACAGAATATGCCGAACGTAGTTGATACCCTCATAGCGATCGACCGGTTGGTAAAACATGCAAAGCTTTTCTCACGCAAGCCCTTAATGAACCTACCTCATGCGGGGCCAACCACGCCATACCCAAACGGGTCTTAACCGCAATCCAACCCTATCTGAGGGAGTCAAAAGGATCCCCCGCTGGCTGATCATGGCTCCGCCATTCGTGGGCAGCGGACAGCATCCCGGAGCTAGCGACTTGGCACCTATTTCTCCAACTACCCGGCGCGCCCGGCTCCAGGCATATTCTCGACACCAGCTGAAGCATCTTGGGCTCCGCTGACATTCACTATCCGCCGCTTATAGCGCCTAGGATACAACTACCCCAAAATCACTGGGCAGTTTTTTCAGTGCGTTAGAAGACGACTGGCTTGTCGCCTGATGGCCGTGAGAGTACAATTGCGGAGTGTATGAGGGATAAAAGCGACCCGCACTAACCTCTCAGAATGCTCTGCGTTAATCCAGGTGGCCGAGAGGTGCGCGGCCCAAAGTGGGGACTCCAGTGAATAAATCACTAAAAACTTATATCGAAAGACCCAATAGTGTCGTGACCGGCAAAAGAACTGAGCCTTTGTACGTTTTGCGGGATTTTCCCGTGTTCTTCGGATGCGTAGATACACCCCGCGAGGAAGATCTCGTAGCAGACATGCACTGGGAAATTGATCCAGACTCAGGCGTTGTGCAGCTATCGCGCCTGGTTCCTCTTGATATCCTCTACATGACTCAGCATGTAGATGGTACCGGCTCCCTCTGGCAGAAATACTACAGCGACTTCGCCAAGTATATCGTCACAGCCAATTGCGCCAATATTCTTGAGATAGGCGGTGGCGCTGGTCAGCTAGCAAAACTTTCTACTACCATGAACGATCTGCTCCGCTGGACGGTAATTGAGCCGAATCCGATCATAGAGGAAACGTCTCAAATTTCAGTGATACATGGTTTCTTTGACTCCAACTTGAAAGTAGCCACGCACATCGATTGTATTGTGATGTCGCAGGTGCTAGAGCACCTCTATGAGCCCAAAGAGCTCATCAGGCAAATGCACGACTTTCTGCCCGTGGGCGGCAAAGTTATTGTCGCTTATCCACAAATCAAGGCCTGGCTTCAAAGGAAATTTACGAACGCGTTAAATTTCGAGCATACAATTCTTGTCGACGATTTCGTGAAATACTTATTTGAGTCCTGTGGATTTAGGGTCACACGCGAGGAGATCTACATAGATCACAGCACCTTTTACACCTTTGAGAAAACTAATCTGCATCGCGCCGTCTCGATCCCATCAAGCAGGTATCAGGACTACAAAAGAACTTTCTTAGAATTCATTTCGTATCATGAAAATTTAGTTAACGATTTAAATTCGAAAATTCAAAATTCTAGTGAGCCAGTCTTTTTATTTGGTGCACATATTTTCGCAACCTACCTTTTTGCATTTGGCTTGAGCCGCAATATTCAAGGCATTCTCGACAACTCAAAACTTAAACAGGAACGCCGATTTTATGGCACCGATTTTATTGTCCGCTCACCGCAGATCCTAAAGGGACTCGGGCGAGTTAACGTCATACTAAAAGCAGGCCTCCACAACGAAGAGATAAAAAGAGATATCCTAGAGAACATTAACGATCAGGCCGTTTATTGGTGATTTGCTCGCTTGGGTATTTTGAGCTTGGCATTAGCCCCAGTTGGCAATGCCACTCGTCAAAAGTGCATTCTGCGCTTTGATGAACCCTACTACGCCGACCTCTACTGCAATGCCGATCACCCCACAACCCTCGGCGCTATAAAATCAACACATACACGATCCTTCCGGGTGCAACTTAACAGGTTCACTTGTACTCGATTTATATCATAGATTTTCTGCACCGGTATCTCTGTGATGCGATAACGCCTCGGCGAATTTGCCCCAATCTTCCAAGCTCGCCACGCAAATGCTTAGCTTTCTAAGCATTTATGTTGAATTGCCTGTGGTGCACCAACTGTCGTAGCGCACGATTAGCTCATATATGAATTTTTCAGCGACCCTCTCCTGGCGCAGACATCTTTCAACAAATCCGAGATTCTCGTTTACCATAGGTTCGATGATCTGCGGATCCCCCCAAGCCGTCTTAATGGTACTCAAGAGGGAGCCCAGTGAACCATCAAACGGCAGGTAATTTATGCCGGGCTTAAGTCCGATATCATTATAGATAAAATTATCAATTCCAATTGGTATAGCACCGCAGGCCATTGACTCAAAGAAGCCTAACG
Source organism: Bdellovibrionota bacterium (assembly GCA_044371155.1). GTDB lineage: Bacteria > Bdellovibrionota_C > UBA2361 > UBA2361 > UBA2361 > CAZTER01. The sequence goes on along the minus strand of JBILUF010000217.1, from coordinate 2,467 downwards.
CCGGCGCATGGGAGATCTCCTCACTGACGTAGCTAAGCTGATATGTATTAAAAAGCTCAACAAAATTTGTGGCATAATAGGAGGGTTCGCGATTAAGCGCTTTGACTGCTGAGCTCGGGCGGGCTAACGCCGCACGCCAGTCTTCGAGATTAAACGAGAATCGCTGTGTCTCCTTCAGGCTTGCCTCAAAGCGCGTCATGTTTACCACGAGATAGTGAAATAGCATCTCCTGATTTTCGAATAGAAGGTTCCGCATGGGGTTAAAGTTATTCGCGGAGAATTCGAAGAAAAATTCCTTAAGGTTTGGAACCAGCTTAAATTGGTTGATGCCCCCTGTTGCTACACACCTACGATCCCGAGCGGGCATCTCTTTTTTGAAGCTGAATCGATCCTGCACTGCGAAGGGGATCGCAACCACCTCGCGAATATGTGGTGCATATCGCTGAAAAAATCTGCTTTTAGCAAGATTGCTCTCATAGCAAAGCATGTTGACACCGAAGTCAGTAAGATTCCTCACCAGATCCTCAAAATCGAAAACATAGTGGCTGAGGTGCGCGACCTTAAAGATATCAGGCCGTCGCCATACTGTGATGAGATCGCTGGAGGACGCGACAGCAGTCAGTGGTTTAGCAAACAGGTGTGAGGTAAATGCGAAGATAATATCCCCGGAGTTGATCTGCTCCGGCTGATAAATAAAATGACTCGGAGGTATCAGGAGGTCGTTCAACTCTGCCCACATCTTAGCATCCTGAATGCAAAGCTCTTGTCGAACTAACTTATCAGAGATCTCCGCGATTACGTCGACATGGTTTATAGCAGTAGATGAAATATCCGTGTCACAATAAACGTAGACCTGCCCGAGATTATCTCGAATCAAATTCTGTAACCACTGGTACTTAGAGCTCCCAATTTGCCCTAGAAGCTTACTCTGCACGGTAGCGCCGATGAAGGTATGGACATGCGGGCACCACAAGATGAGTCGTAAAGATGGGTGAAGCCGCATAACGATTACGATCGTACCTCTAGGACATGGTTGAATTAGGTTGGGCAAAGGATCACGGCACCTCAAACTCTATCACGTCGTACGCATTGCTGATAGTCAGGAACTTCGCCCTAATCGACGTCGGGGTCCTAAAACCGGCGCACAGGAAAGGCCGATTTGCTCTGAAGAGTGGTCATACTGACAAACTCGATATGGTACTATACACCATTCACTTATTTAGGCCGCCCGCCAGTACCCAAGGGGCCTTCGTGTCGTTCAGAATCAGCTAAAATCGGGTCAAAACTAACGACACACGGAAACATTTCCCCAGAGGTGCTAATGGTGCGGGCCCGCAGCCCATAGGAAGGAGCAGGTTTGAGCAATCCTTCAGATTATTGGGAGCATGTTGCCCTTATTATTCTCAAACCGTGTATACCTAACGAGCCCTTCCCGTCGACTACTCAGATTTAAGAACACCGAGGACGACACCGACCGATGTATCGCGCCTCAACCAGCACCTCGCGCATAATCGCCAAAATCACCGGATTCACAGCACGCCCGAAAATACCACCCCACAACCTCTTGAAGCCCAATTTCCAAAGGCACCGGGGTAAAGTTCGGCACGGCTCGCCGCACTTTATCAACCACTAGAAACTTGGATGTAGCGCCGACATACTTTGAAGTGTCGTAGCGAATACGGGCGGGGTCAAACCCCACATACTCTGAAAGCTTTTCGGCGTACCAGCGAATTGGGTACTCTACCCCACCACCGATATTAAAAATCTCGTTATCAATAGTTTGGGCGAGCTGCACCATGGTAGTGACGAAGGAATGGACATGAATCAACTCACGCTTCTGAAAGCCATCGCCCCATAGCTCTACTGGAGTGCCCTTATATTTACCATCCACAATTTTACGCAGCAGGTCGAAGATGAAATGCATCTGCCGACCATCAAGGTGATAGTCGGGGCCATACAAGGTCGATGGAACAACAAAGAGATAGCGCAGCCCAAACTGCTTCTGGAGGGACTGGAGCCCAACGAGGAGCATTCGTTTGGTCATCGCGTAGGTGTATAAACTCTCCGTGGGAGTCCCCGCGAGGAAATTTTCCTCGCTGTGGGGCGTGCCGGGCTCGTAGCAGCAACTAGTACCGATGGCAACCATCTTGGCCTGTGGCTGGTGGGCGTGCCACCAGTCTAGGACATTGGTATTAATCTGCTGATTCTTGATCCACTGCTCACCGGGGTGATGTAGGCAGAAATCCCCGGCCTGGGTCCACGCAGCTAAGTGATAGATCTGATCCCATTGTATGCTGTTAAATTGCTCAAGGGAGCCCTGCTTGGTGAGATCACACTCCTTTGAGCCGACAGCACGCACCTCATGACCAAGCGCCCGAAGATGCTTTACAAGGTGAGTTCCAAGGAATCCGGTAGCACCGGTGATAAAAATCTTCACACTATCCCTTGGGGTTTACCGGAAAGAAAA
>JBILUF010000007.1:0-15665 GCA_044371155.1 Bdellovibrionota bacterium | reverse complement strand
TTAATGAGCGCCATAATGTCCCAAATCGCATAGAGCGGCAAAAATTGCCGGGTTTCGTACTATAGAGCCGTCTCTACGAGGTGTTGCAAATCTCCTGCCAGGGGGGCGCCTAGGGCCATCATAGCGGCATCGTTTGCAAGGGGCATGGTTTGCTACTGCACCATGCGGTATCGTCCTATGTCTATGACCACGACAATTACCTTTCTAGGGGCGGCGGGGACTGTAACCGGATCTAAATACCTGGTCGAGTCTGAGGGCAAGCGTATCTTGGTAGATGCCGGCTTGTTCCAAGGTGACCGCACGATGGCGGATCGGAACTGGGAACCTCCGCCGTTCGATCTATCGGCGATTGACGCTACACTACTTACGCATGCACACGTAGACCATATCGGAATGCTGCCGCGGTTTGTAAAGCTTGGGCTTAACAGTCCGGTGTATGCGACCCCCTCTACGCAAGCTCTGGCACAAATCCTGCTTCGTGACTCCGCGCGTTTACAGGAGGAGGATGCTGAATACCGCGCCCGCAAGCGGGAGCGGTCACGCTTTAGTCCGCCGATGCCGCTTTATACCAGTGCTGATGCGGAGGAGGCGATCTCGCATCTTCGCACCGTACAGTTCAATCGACCGGTGGAGATACTGCCGGGGGTGACGGCGCAGTGGCACTGGGCTGGACACATCTTGGGAGCGGCCTCTATCCTGCTCTGTATCGGCGGGCGACGGATAACATTTTCCGGCGATATTGGACGGTATGATGTGCCGATCCTGCGCAACCCCGAGACCCCACCGCTTGGTGACCTACTCCTGATTGAGTCGACCTATGGGGATCGAATGCACGCTGATACTGATCCGAAGGAGCGATTAGGAAAAGTAGTGCGTGAGACAGCGGCCCGTAAAGGGGTGGTTGTTATCCCTTCATTCGCAGTGGGGCGGTGTCAGGAGCTGCTGTATTCGCTCCGAGAGCTCAAAGAGCGGCACGAAATCCCAGATATCCCGGTGATTGTTGATAGCCCGATGGCAGTGGATGCTACGACTTTGTATGCCAATGCCTCCGCTGAGTATGATGAGGAGGCACTCGCGGTGATGAAACGAGGGGCGACTCCTTTTACCTTCTCGAAGCTTTACTTTACCAAAGGAAGAGACGAGTCAATCAAGCTCAATAGCATAGATGAGCCGATGGTAATCATCGCTGCAAGTGGGATGCTCGCTGGCGGGCGGATCCTACATCATCTAAAGCATCGCATCTCAAGTCCGCTCAATACTATTGTGTTTGTCGGATTCCAACCACGCGGAGGGCGCGGGGCGTGGATCTCAAGTGGTGCCGATACCATGCGACTTTTTGGCACCGATATCCCTATCCGTGCGCAGGTGGTGCAGCTTAGCGCCTTTAGTGCGCATGCTGACCGAGATGAGCTTGTGCGTTGGTGCCATGGAGCAACTGAGACCCCGGGGGCCGTGGCGGTGGTGCATGGCGAGCCGGAGTCAGCAAGTAATTTCGCAGATACTCTGCAGCGGGAGTTCAAATGGAATGCAGCACCTGCCAAGCACCTCGAGCAGCGCCAGGTGTAGTTTGCCAAAGGGTGCAATCTCGCGCGGGGCAGATGGCGTCGGTGGGATAGCCCCGGATCAGGTATAGTAGAGTGGATTTTTTGCCGTTTGCCACATTAGGGGCACTTTAATGCCGTCCCAAGACCACACCCGGTGGCCTTACGGCGCAAGCTGCGGTATTACTCGTGCACCGCAGAGCGTTGGGTGTGTTAGGGCAAGCCATAGTGAATGGGAGCTTACAAATACCTCGTCGGCTGTGTTAGCTTCTGCAGCGATAAAGATTCAGAAAACTAACGATGAAACTATCAATCGTCATCCCTTGCTATAATGAACGGAATACCATCGAGGCTATCATCGCGGCAGTGCAAGCCGCACCTATAGCTGAGAAAGAGATCATCGTTGTCGATGATTGCTCCACTGACGGCACCCGTGACCTTTTAAAGAGCTCGATTGAGTCGAGGGTGCAGCGAGTGATTTATCATGAGCACAATCAAGGTAAGGGTGCAGCGCTGCGCACCGGGTTCGCTGCTGCGACGGGCGATGTGGTGGTGGTGCAGGATGCCGACCTTGAATACGACCCTCAGGAGTATCCGCTACTTCTAGAGCCCATACTTCGGGGCAAGGCTGATGTGGTGTTTGGCTCTCGCTTTGCCGGTGGGGGCCCACACCGCGTGGTCTATTTTTGGCATATGATGGGGAACAAGTTCCTCACCCTCCTGTCTAATATGTTCACCAACATTAACCTCACTGACATGGAGACCTGCTACAAAATGTTTCGCCGGGACATTGTTCAGGGGATTGCCATCGAAGAGAATCGCTTCGGCTTTGAGCCCGAGATAACCGCTAAGGTCGCGCGTGGGGGACACCGTATCTATGAAGTCGGGATCTCCTACTATGGCCGTACCTATGCCGAGGGAAAGAAGATTAACTGGCGGGATGGGTTCCGTGCGATTTATGCAATTCTGAAATACAATCTGTGCAGGTAATCTGTATACGCAGGGGTCTGCTCGTCTCATGCAAAATATTACAGCAAGCGCAGAATCCTTGGGCCGATTTCCACTTTGCGTCGACTTAGATGGAACCCTACTGAAGACAGATCTGCTTTTTGAGTCAGCTCTGGCTCTTGCGCGTACATCCCCTATGCAGGCGCTATGTATGCCACTGTGGCTGCTACGGGGAAGAGGATTTTTAAAGCGTCAGATCGCCTCTCGCGTAGCGATAAGACCGGATACCCTGCCGTATCGCACAGAGTTGGTTAGCTATTTAGCGGAGCAACGCACGCTGGGGCGACAGATAATCCTTGTGACCGCGTCCGATCAAAAGCTTGCTGAGTCCGTAGCAGCTCATCTGGGGGTATTCGACGTTGTATGTGGCTCGACCCCAGAGCGTAATCTCAAGGGGGTTCAGAAGGCTCGCTTCTTAGTCGAGCGCTTTGGCGCCAAACAGTTCGACTATATCGGGGATTCTGAGGCTGATTTGGCGATCTGGAAAGAGGCGCGTGCAGGTGGGATAGTAACCTCCTCAGCCAGGTTAGCGAATGCGGCAACACGGATTTCGCCCGAACTCGTTCGATTCAAAGTGCCCAAGCCCAGTATCAAAACAGTTGTCACTGCGGTGCGAGTGCATCAGTGGGTAAAGAATATCCTGATTTTTATCCCATTGGTGCTAGCCCATAAGATATTGAACCTGGAGGCGGTGTGGGCCGCGCTGCAGGCGTTCGTGGCGTTTTCTTTGTGCGCCTCGGCTGTGTATCTCAGTAATGATCTGTTGGATCTAGAGGCCGATCGGCTGCATGCGCGCAAACGCAATCGGCCGTTAGCTAGTGGTGCGCTCCCGATGGGATGGGCGTTCATCTTGATTCCCTCCTTTCTGGGTATCGCGGCGGTGCTGGCGGCTGGGTTGCCAGCACCGTTTGGCGCGATCTTGGCTGGATATGTGGCACTGACATTCGGATACTCCCTAATCTTAAAGCAGATTGTGCTGGTTGATATCGTATTGCTCGCCGCGCTGTACACCATCCGCATCCTAGCGGGCGGGGCGGCAGAGGAGGTGGCTGTCTCGCAGTGGCTGTTGGCCTTTGCGATGTTCTTTTTCTTTAGCTTGGCCTGCGTAAAGCGCTACTCCGAGCTTTTCGCCTTGCGGGTAGCCAACCAGGAGCATGTGCGCGGACGAGGCTATAGAGCCTCCGATCTAGAGCAGATTGGGACATTCGGTGCAGCCAGCGGGTATCTTTCTATCCTGGTGATGGCGCTTTATATAAATAGCGCGGAGGTAACAGAGCTATACCAGTCGCCGACATCCCTGTGGCTTATCTGCCCGGTGCTCCTATACTGGATGAGTCGTGTATGGTTGATAGCGCATCGGGGCGAGATGCATGACGATCCGATTGTCTTTGCATTAACCGATCGAGTGAGTTACCTGGTGGGGCTCTTGGCCGTGGCCGTAGTGCTCATCGCGTTATGAGAGTAGTATGCCGGGACAGAGAGATTTGAAACAGAATTCCCATTCCCAGCGTTTTCAATCGTGGGGCCGATTTCCGCGTGCTCGCCAGCACGTGATAACTCCGGCGTGGCGCTGGGAGCTGCCCATGCCAGAAGAGTCCATGACGGTGCTGCCGTACGGAATGGGCCGAAGCTATGGGGACTGCTGTCTGAATGATGGTAGTGCGTTGATTGCCACCCATCAGCTCAACCGTTTTATCGACTTCGACCCCCACACCGGGATCCTGCGCTGTGAGTCTGGGGTGACGTTCCAAGAGATCGCCCACAGCACAGTGCCGCGCGGATGGTTCCTCCCAGTGACACCCGGCACCCAATTCGTCACCGTTGGGGGCGCAATTGCCAATGATGTACACGGCAAAAATCATCATCGCGCTGGAACGTTTGGACGACATCTCACCCGGTTTGAGCTGCTGCGCTCTGACGGCGAGCGACTGTTGTGTAGCCCTGATGATAATCGAGAGCTCTTTTGTGCCACCATCGCTGGCCTTGGACTCACTGGAATCATCACCTGGGCCGAGTTTAAGCTCCAGCCGGTGCGTGGCCCGTATATCGATGTTGAATCGATCAAGTTTGGCTCCCTCGATGAATTCTTTGAGATTAGCGCTGATTCAGACCGGGAGTTTGAGTACACGGTAGCGTGGTTGGATTGTGTCAGTAGTGGAGATAAGTTTGGCCGTGGGGTGTTTTTGCGTGGTAATCCCGCCGATGCTCCCGCTGATGCTGTATCCGCCCGTTCTCCGGCTGCGCTGCTTAGCGTGCCATTTGATGCACCATCCTGGGCGCTGAACTCTTACTCTGTGAAGGCATTTAATGCTGCGTACTACGGTAAGCAGTTTGAGAAGATCAAAAAATTCCGTTCACACTACCGGCCATTTTTTTATCCACTTGATGCCGTGCAGCACTGGAATCGTATCTACGGCACACGCGGATTCTTTCAGTATCAATGTGTGGTGCCCGAGGAGCACAATAACCGCGCGATCAGGTCGATTTTAAATTCGATCGTACAGTCCCGTGGCGCATCGTTCCTGGCGGTGCTCAAGCGATTTGGCGAGATTGAGTCCCCGGGTATGTTGTCGTTCCCAAGGCCGGGGATTACTCTATGCCTCGACTTTCCAAACCATGGGGATGTTTCACTAGAGTTTATGCGCGAGCTCGATAGGATGACCAGGGAGGTGGGCGGCGCGCAGTATCCGGCTAAAGATGCCACTATGGCTCCGCAGAGTTTTCGTCAGTATTATCCCCGTCTGCGCGAGTTTGAGCAGTATCGGGACCCGAGATATTCGAGCTCATTGTGGCGCCGACTAATGGAGGGAACGAGATGAACAGTACCCAGCAGGGCGTGGTGATATGCGGAGCGACTTCAGCGATCGCAGCCGAGGTCGGGCGGATATATGCCAGTCGGGGTGCCCGGCTTTTTTTGATTGGGCGTACGGCTGATAAACTCGAGGCAGTGGCAGCCGACCTCCGAGCGCGTGGAGCGAGCGCGGTAGATGTCACAGCCGCGGATCTTACCGAGGTGGCGCAGCATGAGGGCCTTCTGCAGGCTGCGCGGCAAAGGCTCGGTAGCATCGACGTTGTGCTGGTGGCGCACGGCTCACTCCCCAATCAGGAGCAGTGCCAGCGGGACTTTCGCGAGGCTGAGCGCGGCATCGCAATTAACTTCACTAGCCCACTCTCCTTTGTTGAGGCTACAGCCCGCATACTGGAGGGGCAAGGTAGTGGTACTATCGCGGTGATCTCTTCGGTGGCTGGCGACCGCGGCCGCCAGAGCAACTATCTGTATGGTGCTGCCAAAGGGGCGCTTTCAATTGCTCTTGCGGGCATACGAAACAGGTTGAGCTCAAAAGGGGTGCATGTCGTAACGATTAAGCCAGGATTTGTTGATACCCCGATGACTGCGCATCTTCCTAAGTCAGCGCTTTTTGCCTCGCCAAAGGCAGTGGCTACGGGAATAGTGAAGGCGATAGAAAAGCGCCGCGATGTGGTGTATCTGCCGTGGTTTTGGTGCTTCATCATGCTGATAATCAAGCATATCCCCGAGTGTATTTTTAAACGGATGCGGCTGTGAGGAGATGGTGGAGCCTCTTGCTATGTGCTCTGCTCAGCGGCTGTGCGCTCCCGCCAGCGGCAGTGGATACTGCTGGATTTGTAGCTCAAGATGAGCTTGAGGTAACTGGGCTTGTGCGTGAGGGGCTCGGCTTTATGCGGCAGGCAAGGTATGTCGATGCTGAGCTCGCCTTCCGACAGGCGCAGTATCTGGCCCCGGATGCCGATACTGTAAAGGAGAATCTTGCTCTCGCATTGGTTGGCACTGAGCAGTTCGCTGAGGCTGATACGCTTCTTAGGGCTTTAGCACTGAAGTACCCGCGGGGGACTCGCCACACTATCAACCTAGCGCAGAGCTATTATCGCCAAGGTCGAACTCAGGAGGCAGCACAACGTTTTAGCGCTGCGCTTGAGGGGGCATATTCGCGTCGAGAGTTTGCCGCTGCAGCATCGGTTGCTCGTAGTATGTCGTTTCTGGAGATGGAACGCGGACGAGCTCAAGAAGCGCTGTGTTATTCTGCTGAGGCGTATGCGCTCAAATCAGATAGCACAGAGGCTATCTCTCATGCGCGAGTGCTCCTTGAGCAGGGGCTTTATCCCCAGGCGATCTCAGTACTCACCGCAGTGTCGGCGTCCTCCCCCGAGGTGCAGCGGGAGACTAATCGACTGCTTGCGTTAGCTGCTTATGGGAAAGAGGATTACCAAGCCGCGGCAACGTATGCGCGACAGGTGCAAAGTGCGGTCTCAGGAGTTGAACAGCAACGCTCTGAACTAGGGCTCTTGATAGAGCTAGCCCAGAAGCGCATCGAGCCAGCAGCGCGGGAGTCAAATGAAGAGCGTAATGCCGCAGAGGGGCAAGCGCAGGTAGTCCTAGACCCCAAGAGGAGCCGCTATTGGCCTCCAAATTTACTGCGAGATCTTGCTGCTCAGCCTTCCTGAGCCAGCTAAGGTGTGGAAATGAATAGCAATCGTGATTCGCTTAGGGATTGAGGCGGCGCTATACTAGGTGGTTATGAAAAGCATCTTCCTCATCATCCTTCTCTCGATTGCAAGCTTTGTGTGCTCTGATGCGAACGCCCAGTCGCTTGCTCGGATGGGTGGCACCCGCGGCAACGATATGTACGGATTCGGTGGCAGCGGCAAGGTGTATGGCGTGCGACCCAAACAACGTAACCTCACCGGGGTTTCACGGCAGCGCCAAGCGTTCCCCGTGCGGCGATTTCGTGAGAGCACTATCACTGGGGTACAGAAAACCACCCGTATCTACTCCCAAGGATTTGGCAGAGCCATGTTCAATCGCGGAGCTGGCGCACGTAGATTTTTTTGATTTTATTTGCTTAGACTCGACAACGTAGCCCCTTTACTGGAGCGCACTTTGCGGCAGCTTGTCCCAAGCTATATCGATAGTGCCGCGATGCTCTCGCACTAGACCAAGGTCAAGCGCTTGCTGACATATGGAGCGGCGCTGTTCCTCGCTAAATTTTCCAAGCCAGTCGTTGCCAAATCGCTCGAAGCAGGCAGCTGAGCCCCAGATATCTTGGGGCTTGAGGTAGGTTTCATCGCGGGTGGCAGCAAATTGATTGTTCACCCAGGTGCCATCGGACTTAAAGCCGATAAAATCCTGTGGCACTGATGCATCCACTAATTCTTCTAGGGAGCGACCGCGAGTAAGATGCATGGCACCGCGCAGGCTCTCAGGAATATCAATTCCTTGCTCTATAAGTCCCTTGAGCCGCTTGCCCTCTGTCTGCCATTTGTTTGAGTCGAAAAGTCCTGCAATCTGCACCATTGGATCGAATTTAGCCTGGAGGTTACGGAGCTTATCCAGTGTGCCTCCCCACTGACGCTCCGCCCACCCGTGTACTATCGAGGCCATGCCGCCGGTGTAGTAGTCCGCTACCGCCAGAGCGGCACGTTCCTGCATCGCTTGAACTTTGACCTTCTCTGGCGCGTCGGAACCCATGATCTGGGTGAGATCCATCACGGCGTTCGCTATCCCGGCTTGCTTGGAGCCGATCGGCGCCTTGGAGGAGTCCCCCAGGCGCATGAGCTGCGAGAGGTTCTCGGTCGGGACCAAAGAGGAGGGAGATATCCGCATAGTGTGTCTCCATCGAGTAAGTCTAAATCCGGGCGGCGGGAAAGGCGTAGCATAGTGAGGGGGTGCCTTGCGCCGTAATCACCGCGCGCCCACTACCTATTCGGTGAATTTCGCCGATTGTTGCGTGCAATTTTGTGGTCCCGACGTATGTTTGCTTCGGGGACTATTTATCTCGCAAAAACAGAGCTTTAACTAGGTTTCGGAGAGCTGCTATCGCAGCTCCCAAATCTAAACTCCTCCTGATGAGGTATTGTGCCCGTTGAAGGTATCGCTGCTTTCCCAGCTTCATCCGACCGTGCGGCGAACCCCCTGGGAGATTGCAATCGCTGCAACGGCCTCTAGGAAACTTCCCATGAGGGAGTGTAGCTCTGCAGCAAGGATCACTAGGGGCAATCGCGGAGGAGTCAACCTAGGTTCGCGACTTTGCACCACTTACTCCCACTCCTCAACTGCTCGAGGAGGAGTCTTCCTCATCAAACTCCCCACGCGTTGGCGCACCGCCGCGCGCGGATCCTCGCCTTTTAAAAATGCTTCCTGAGCCAGACGGCATAGTGCGGCTTGGAAGCTTAGGAATATTCGCCGCTCACTCTCTGATTTAATCCAGCCCTCTACATCCGGCGCAGTTGGTGCAGTCATCTCTTGCTTCAGCTCCCCACTAAGAGGTAGCCCAACAGTGCTCAGGATAAACCGGTATTCGGCGGGATTGGGTAGACGCTCGCCGCTTGCGATCTCATTCACTATCCACTTGGGGAGTTGGGATCTGCGCACAAGTGCGTCAAAGTCACCGAGATACTCAGCGATGGCGCTGGTTACTCGACGTGGGCTTTTATACCCGTCCAATCGGGCCTGAATTGCTAAGCCAATTTGGAGCAGGCGAGGGCCATCGAATAATTTTTGCTCGAGCGCTTCGTTTTCCCGAAGCCGCATTACGCTGACTGGCACATGCCCCTCCAGCGCCCAGTGCCGTATAGTATGCACGGGAAGCTCAGCCGCTCCCTTACCTTCCATCCGGAGAATTCGCCGGATATCCTCTATCTTCACCGTGCCGCGTCGACTAAGGCGCCGCGCAACCTCCATGACGGCTTCATATTGCTCTGGACGACCGGTAACCCAATTGGGATTGGTCGTCAGTGCTGTCTTGAGTGGTGTGCGCAGCCGCTCGGCGGTGACAAGCTCTAGGTCCCGAACTCGTTCTAAGCCGTGAGTACTTTCCACGCTGAGTGATGGGAGCCGGCCGCGACTGACTCGCGCTAGGACTCCTTCTCGCTTGAGGACAATCGCGATCTCCTCCAGCAGAGCTGGATTGTTTTTGCGGGCGACAGTAAGTCGGTGACGCTCTGCAGAAAACGAGGCGCCTGAGAAATCGAGAAATCCGCGGATAAACTCACGTCGCTCTGCAGACGTTTGAAGATGCTTCCACGGGACCACGGCATTACCCTGGGAGATGGTGTGAAGATACTCCACAAGCTCTTGGGCATGCGAGAGGGCCTCCATCCGTTGAATCCCATGTCGCTTGTGCAGGTGACGAGAGAGTGAGATTCCACAGGAGTCAAAAGTGGCTTTAGTGAGGCGCTCAATAAGTTGCTCCTCCCCGGCTGAGAATCGCAGTGCTACTGCTGTCGCGCCGAGTCGACGAGTGCCAGCGTATGCTCCAAGTAGATATGCAAACTCTGGTGATGCCCCTTTTGGAACTGACATCCTCTTGGCAAAGAGCGCCCCACGTATCGGATCGTTATCGCACAGCACCTCAGGCACCTGTCCGGAGCGTACCCATGGGATCACGCGCTTAGTCTGCAGGAGATCGGCGACCTCGGCTGGAGTTCTTCCGGAGACTTTCAACACATGTGCTTTTGCAAACAGTACAAAGTCTTCGCGTGCCTGCGTGAGGGTGGGATCGTCTTTCTGCCACGCTGCAACGAGGCGGTGATACATAGCACGCCCACGCTCAAAAGATTGGTCTACGAGGAGCTTGGGAGCTGCCTGTGCGGCAAGCTCTGCGAGCTCCGGCGCAACAATCCCACGCAGCTCCGCTGCCAGGGCATGCTCAGGATTTGGTGCAGGGTTGTGCCCCGTTTTCTTTTCGATCACTGTGCCTCTCTGTCGAAATAGAATCGGCCCTCCTTTAAGGGCGGACCGACGATCCTACAAAACCAAGGAAGAAATGAAAAGGAATAGGTGTAGGAATCGATATAATCGAGGAGATAGCTGTAAAGGTTGTCGGGGCACCACTTGTATCAAGTCATAGCTGCGATAGATCGACCTTGAGCCACGATATCGGTCTTGCAACCTGGCTGCTTGAGATGGGCCCCTGTTCAAATGGTCTCAACCACTAGTTCTCAAGCACTAGGCATCAAGCACCAGAGAAGACTGGTCGTCGTACTAAAACTGATCATCCCCGCCAAAATCCAGCGCCAACCCTGAATCCTCTGCCGGGCCATTCGATGCACCAGCCGTATCCGCTGAGTAGCTGTTGTAGCTATCCGACTCCTCAGCGAGGTTATCAAAGCGGGTGTACTGGTTAAAGAATGCAAGCCGCGCCATCCCAGTGGGGCCGGAGCGCTGTTTGGCGATAATAATCTCTGCAACACCTTTGTCAGGAGTGGTGTCGCGGTTATAAACCTCATCGCGGTAGATGAACATGATGAGGTCTGCGTCTTGCTCGATCGCTCCCGACTCACGGAGGTCAGACATCATCGGCCGCTTATCGTTACGCGACTCTACTGAGCGATTAAGCTGTGACAACGCAATCACCGGCACCTGTAGCTCTTTGGCGAGTGCTTTAAGGGAGCGGGAGATATCTGAGATCTCCTGCTCACGGCTGTTGGAGTACACCGGGCTTCGCATTAGCTGTAGATAGTCAACCACAATCAAGGATAGTGGCTGCTCGCGATGCAGGCGACGCGCCTTTGCGCGAAGCTCGGTGATTGTTTGCGCAGGAGTATCATCGATAAAGATCGGGGCCTCCGCGATGCGGCTGGCGGCATCCACGAGCTTGGGGAAGTCGCGCTCGGCAAGATTGCCGGTGCGCACTCGCGAGCTATCCACTCGCGCCTCGGCGCACAACATGCGCAGCACGATCTGTTCCTTGGACATTTCAAGGGAGAATACTGCAACGGCATTTTTCTTACGCTCTGACGCCGGCTTCATCAGCCCAACGTTCTGGGCGATGCTCAACGCTAGCGCGGTTTTTCCCATCGAGGGTCGGGCCGCGATGATGATTAGGTCGGAGGGTTGAAATCCAGCCGTCATGTCATCTAGCTTTATAAATCCTGACGGGCATCCGGTGACGGATTCCTTAAGATCGTAGCGAGCCTCTACAAGCTTAATTGATTCCTGCACTACCTCTGATACATGTGCAAAGGCACGTTTGGCGCGATGCTCAGAGACCCCCAACACGCGCTGCTCACTTTTATCTAGGAATCCTTCGATCTCATTCTCGAGGTCGAACGCCTCGTTCACTATCTCGGTGGCCTCATGGATGAGCCTGCGGCGCATGGCGTGTTCACGCACCGCCTTAGCGTAGTACGCCACATTCGCTGCACTTGGCACCGCCGAGGAGAGGCTGGTGAGCTTCTGTAATCCCCCGGCCTCATCGAGGAGCCCCATGCTGCGGAGCTCCTGGCTCAGTGTGATTACATCAACGGGCTCGCGCTTGTCTGAGAGCGCCGTCATGGCAGCAAAGATCGCCTTGTGACCGGCTCGATAAAAGTCGTCGGCCTGGATCTTTTCAAGCGCGGTGTTGATCGCTTCGTTGTCGAGCAGAACGGCGCCAAGCACCGATTCCTCAGCTTCAATTGAGTGTGGAGGAAGTCTGCCGAATTCAGAGGACGGGGATGACGATGGTCCTGGGGATCTTTGATACTGACGCTTGCCGCCGCCTGATGTGTTCATCGCTACCTACTTAAAAGCTACCGACACCTATAAGGCGCTCGCCAGTTTTGACTTAAACAGCCTTGAACGCAAAGGCTGCCGCGCGTTACTCCCGCCAGATCGTCTCAGAGCCCGAGAGATCGATCCACTTGGAGGCTGATTTTAATACATCTGCCCCGGCGAATTCACCAAAATCTGCGGTAATTGTTTCAGCCCCTAGTTCACCCGCCAAAGAGATCGGGTAGGCGAGGTCACGGCCGGGGCACACCAGGGTTACGATTCGGCGCACCGGCGGCTCATTCTCGGTAGCAGCGCTGTCTGGCTGCGAGTCTTTATTCGCCTCCTCGTCGGCTTTCTCTTGCCGATTTGCTGCTTTGTGTAAACCTTGCGGTGGAGAGGAGTGCTTATCCTCGGGGAGGTATTCGCTTAAGGAACTAAATGAGTTATGCCCCATGGTGAAGGCCAAGATATCTGAAGCCATCTCGACATCCACCGAGACCTGCCGAGTGACTCCTTTGGGGGGGAGTCGCTTTATGATGACCTGCAATCCAGCGCGGGTAACGGCATCCAAGAAGGCGCGCTGCCGTGAGTCGTCCTCGTAAGGAATCACTGTATAATAGCGCGCCACTGCAGGGGCTCGTCCAGAGGTCACCCCGCGCACCAAGGCGGTCAGGTCAACCTTGCGCTGTAGCCTGCGGGCTGCGCGGTCAAGCCCAGTGCCATCTATAAATAGCCCAATCAGCCGACGCTCCGTGCGCTTTACAATCCCTCTACCCAACTCTTCGTACTTCATGTCCTAACTCGGGGGAAAATCATTTCGGGGGGCGAATCTTACAGGCGCACCGCCCCGCAGGATGCTACTGCATTACGGCATAATACCCAGTGTGGAGAATAGTCCTGGGGAGGGGATAAGTCAAAGATAGGCCGTTCCCGTTCCTGGGGCCCTGCGGTGGGGATCTATGAAAGGGCGCTGCAGCTTTACTGCTGCAGGGTTATCGCACTTCAACCACTGAGCCAACTTCGAGTCGGTAGTAGATCCGAGAGAGGTCGTTCTCCTCCATCCGTATCCCGCCGATATCTCCGCTCCAGACCGGGCCACTATGAAGCGCTGTCTGCTTGTCTAGGAATATAGCAAAGTCCCCGAGCGCTCCGCGGCGAAACCGAGAGCGGTCACCAGGGGCAGGAACCGGCAGATTGCGGGCTGCGAAGTAGGCATCAGGTGCATACCAAAGAGGGGTGCGCTGCTTTAGTGCCAGCTGATAGGTGCCTGCGGTGAGACCGTCAAAGCCCTCGCCGCCGAAGCTGCCCAGGGTAGTTGCGCCCTCAAAAAGGGTCAGCTTGCGTTGTGATCGATCAATAGAGATCCATACCCCAGCCCTCTCAATAGGGGCAGCGAGTGCTGGGATTGTGCCAGGCAGGAATCCCAGCATGGTGGTCTGACTTAGACTCTGCGCGGCCGGCACTGCGCGGGCCACGGTGATGGTGCCATCTGCCAGCCAGCCAGCGCTGGGGGAGGAGGTGGCATTGGTGAGCCCGCCGCTGCTCATCCCGGAGCATGCAGTGAGAGATGCTGATACCAGCAGCACTCCCACTATTCTTCGCGCGGCTATCCTCTGGGTGAAGCTAAAACCACGGGTGGCTAACTTTTGGAAAAGTAGGATCCAGTTCATGGAGCACCTTTTTTGATGAGCTAAAAACCTAACTGCGGTGTGGAGAGAATCGCGCAACCGCCCCCCTGCGCGCAAGGCGCTACCTGCAGCAACCTGCGCTCGATTACGGCCCCGCCCCGCCCTCAAGGCGAATTCCTCCCATCTGGCCGGCGGGTCGATGCAAGTCCTGTGGAAAAGTATGTTAACAGATTGAAAATCAATGAATTAATTCGATTGTGTGCCCACTAGCGACCCACTCCAAGAGGGGGTTTTGGGGAGGGGGGGCTTGAAGGAGCACCCCATGCCGGTCTACAACACCCCCAGTTAACGGGCACGGTTTTAGGGACAGCTTACAGCAATTAATACAGATGCCGCGTGAGCCGACCTTTGGGGGCCACCCTCCTTATACTCGGCAGAGGTATTCGACACAGACCCGCGTGACGGCGCTAATACGAGTGAGCATGAGTACTATGAACCGGTTTCCAAAGTTGCGCATGAGTCTCTATTATTGCGTGCGCCACGCATGCCTCTCTTTCGTTTTAGTCCTGTTGAGTTCCTGCTCTTTCCTGCCTGAACACGGGCCAGGATTTATGGGGCTCCTTGGTTCCCATACCAAGCAGTCGGCTCTGCAGGGGCAGGCACCTCGGGCCACCCGTGTGCAGCTACCTGAGCCTGCATGGGAGGTGACCCCAGAGATTGAGCGTGAGGTGCAGCTCCTGTTGGGTCGGGAGCGGAGCTACCTAACGCAGTCCCTAGAGCGGCGCGAGCAGTACATGCCGATGTTACGCCAGGTCTTTCAGGACGAGGGGGTGCCCGAGACCCTTATCAGCATGGCGCTCATTGAAAGTGGATATAATCCATCCGCCCGCAGTCCAGCAGGAGCGGTGGGAATGTGGCAGTTTATGAGGCCAACAGCTCGGATGTATGGCCTGACTGTTACCCGTCATGAAGATCAGCGTCGCGACCCGATACTTTCAACTATCGCTGCCGCCCGGCATTTACGTGATCTCTATAATATACATCAGGACTGGCATCTGGCATTAGCTGCCTACAACGCTGGCTCCGGCGGAATATCTCGGGCGCTGCGACGGGCAGGGGCTGATGACTATTGGACGCTCGTGCGGAAAAAGAAGATTCCTGCCCAGACGGCACGGTTTGTCCCACGAATTATCGCCGTATCCTTGATCACAAAAAACATGGAAAGATACGACCTTTCGACGATGGCGAAGAATCTGGATTGGTTGCGAGAGGGAGGCGATGGCTCAGTGCAAGTTGCGCGTTGGTCAGGGGATCGACGTCCATCCGCTGGTTAGTGGTAGACCCTGTATCCTGGGCGGGGTAACGATTCCGCACGACAAAGGTCTTGACGGGCACTCCGATGCGGATGCTCTAACCCATGCCGTCATCGATGCGCTGCTTGGAGCAGCCGGGAAAGGGGATATCGGGACCTACTTCCCGCCTTCAGATGCAAAGTGGAAAGATGCCGATAGCATCGAGCTGTTGCGAGCGATCTGGGCTGGGTTAACTGCCGAAGGTTGGAGGATAGAAAATCTAGATTGCACTGTGCTAGCGCAGGCTCCAAAGATATCGCCGTATATTCCAGCGATGAAGGAGCGGATTGGCTCAGTCCTGGGCCTTGAGCCAGCGGCAATCGGCATTAAAGCCACCACAACGGAGCATCTTGGATTTGTCGGCAGAGCTGAGGGGGTTATGGCGCAGGCGGTGGCGCTTCTCTCCCAGCAAGTCTAGCGCGCTTTGTAACCAACAATTCCCTTTTGTTTGATGAGCCAATACGGCGTTTGCATCAAAACTGAGAGTGAGCTTTTTTTTCGATGCGGTACGGCAAGTAGTTAGAGAGCTGCAATCGGTGGTCGGACTTGTCTGAAGGATTGAGATAAGCAGCTAGAAATATTGGATAAAACAGGTCGCGCCAACTTGGTCATCGCTCGCCCAGAC
>JBILUF010000006.1:0-15687 GCA_044371155.1 Bdellovibrionota bacterium | reverse complement strand
TTTGGCTTCCGGTGCGGGGTGTGTGCCAAAGTCCTGATACACAAGCGCTCTGCGTTCCTGGGGAAGTGCGACTTGACGATCCAAAGTGTCGAACCGTTGAGCAGCAGATATTTGATGCTATGGATGAGATCATGGGACAGAGTCCGTATGCGATTGTAGAATAGAAAGTTACCAGTCCACCACAGAGACCGTTGATTTATCCAGAGTATCAAGAGATTCAGCCAATCCAAGTAGAGAACTATCGCTATGGCGAT
This sequence comes from Bdellovibrionota bacterium, assembly GCA_044371155.1. GTDB lineage: Bacteria > Bdellovibrionota_C > UBA2361 > UBA2361 > UBA2361 > CAZTER01. The sequence goes on along the minus strand of JBILUF010000006.1, from coordinate 15,433 downwards.
TCTGATAGATGTTCTGCCTCTACTCCTCCCCGCCCTCACTCTCCTTGGGCTCCTCCACGCCATTGATGCAGTGATGCGAGCGCGCACCCCCCAGGGGGCCACCGCGTGGGCGATCTCTCTTGTGGCGGTGCCGTATCTTACCATCCCGCTTTACTGGATCTTTGGTCGCTCAAAATTCCATGAATATGTCGAGATGCTACGCGAGGTGCAGAGTCGCCGTCGTGATGATCTTCATAGGGTACGTCAAGAGGCTGCTGTATCCGCAGTGGTTCTGCCTCAGAGCGTACCATTCTCTCAGACACTCCTAGAGTCGTTAGCCGAGTTTCCGTTTTCACGCGGCAATGCAGTGCGGATTCATATCGATGGCCAAGTGGCGTTTCCGGCGATATTCAAAACGTTGGAGTCTGCACAACGGTATATCCTCCTTCAAAGCTATATTGTGCGGGACGATGCGCTTGGGCAGGAGCTAAAGCAGATCCTCACAGAGCGTGCGCGCGCTGGCGTACGGGTGTATATGCTTATCGATTCAGTAGGTGGCTTTGATCTCTCTAGTGAGTATATCGACGATCTGCGGGCCGCTGGGGTCGAGGTGGAGTTTTTTAGAGCGGGGCGACGGTGGTTTCTCTCCCGTTTTGAACTAAATTTTCGCAATCATCGCAAAACTGTTCTGGTTGATGGCGAGGTAGGGTTTTTGGGTGGATTAAACTTTGGGGATGAATATCGGGGGCCCTCCGAACGTTTTGCATACTGGCGCGATACCCACCTAGAGCTGAAAGGCCCAGCCCTTATTCAGCAGCAGATCGCTTTTGGAGCTGATTGGCTGTGGGTGACTGGACGAGATCTCGCCGGTACCTTGCCGACTGCCACGACTCAGCCCCAGGATCAAACTGTGCTGCTGTTGCCTAGTGGGCCCTCTGACCGGCATGAGACTGCCTCGCTCCTTTTTAACCATCTTATCTCCTCAGCCAGGCGGCGGGTTTGGATCGCCACTCCGTATGCGGTGCCAGATAGTGCGGTGATGAGTGCCCTGAAGATGGCCGTGCTGCGGGGGGTAGAGGTGCGACTTCTTATCCCAGACACAGCCGATCACCACATGGTGTATCTCGCTAACTTTGGATTCTGCGCTGAGGCCGCGGAGGCTGGGGTGAAGGTGCACCGATATACCAAAGGGTTTATGCACCAAAAGGTAGCGCTGGTGGATGATGAGGTCGCGGTGGTGGGATCGGCTAATTTTGATAATCGCTCGTTTCGACTTAACTTTGAGCTAAGCGCGGTCATAGTCGACAGATCATTTGCGGCCGAGGTAGAGGCGATGCTCGAGGTTGATTTCTCGGATGCTGCTATCTTTGATTCTGAGGCATATGCGAGATCTCCCTTTTATTTTCGGGCTTTGGTGCAAATGGCGCGGCTATTTAGCCCCGTGTTATAGTGAACTGAATTGAGACCGATTGGCGGCACAGCAGTGAAAAGACATCCTCCCCTAAAGGTTCTTTCATATAATATCCACAAGGGATTAAGTGCGCTTAATCGCAAACATGTACTGCATGATATTCGCGAAGCGATTCGTTCAGTCGATCCAGACCTGGTATTTTTGCAGGAGGTGCTAGGAGCGCATAACCGCCACTCCAAGCGATTTAAAAATTGGCCGCAAGAGTCGCAGTTTGAATTTTTGGCCGATTCGATCTGGAGCCATCATGCCTATGGCAAGAATGCGGTGTATGATGAGGGGCACCATGGCAATGCAGTTTTAAGTAAATATCCGATCCTGGCATGGCGCAACATCGATGTATCAGAGAGTCGGTTTGAGAGCCGAGGGATCTTGCATGTAGTGATTGATGCGCCAAAGCCTTGGGGTGAGCTACATGGGATGTGTGTGCATCTGGGGCTCACCGGCAATCAGCGTAACAAGCAGGTCTCAAAGCTACGTCGGATAGTGGAAGAGGGCGTGCCGCATTCGGCAGCGCTTTTAGTCGCCGGGGATTTTAATGATTGGTCGGTGCGCGCCTCGCACCGCCTTGCCCATGAGCTTACTCTGACTGAGGCATTTGAGGCGTTGCATGGCAGCCCGGCTCGCACCTTTCCCGCGCGGCTTCCGCTCCTTATGCTTGACCGGATCTATTCCCGCCATATGCGGGTTGATACCGGCTCGGTGCTGTTTGGAAAGCCCTGGAGTGTGCTCTCGGACCATGCGGCACTGTATGCTGAGTTCTCACACACTCATTTTCATGATTGAAGAAGGGGGGCTAACAAGGAGTGTTATGCCCTAGCGAATCCTAATAGATTCAACCTCTTAGCATCTAGAGGGATCCAGCAGAGCAAAATCCCACTTATCTTGAGCGAAAATATCCTCTACCTAACGCCGCAATCTGTCGATGGAAAAGCTGGGCTTTGCACTATACGAGGAGTTTGGAATGACCATAGGGCTAATGGCGGGCTCTGCCAGCACACGCGGCGGCGGTAATCCGCTTGGTAACCGCCGACTACGCGAGGCATCGCGGTATGTTACAAGACCATGGCTTCCTCCCAGCCCCGTCGTTTTAAAGCGACTGCAGGAGAAGTTTAAATCGGGTGAGCCGCTAAAAAGCACCGACCTTCACCAGGAGCTGACCGCTGATTTTGCACTTTTTTCGCAGTGTATCCGTCGCCTGGCAGCCCCGCTGCAAGAAAAAGGCTCGACCGATAGTCCGGCAGCGCTCCTTAGGAATGCGCCGATTGAAAAACTGCGCGAGATATTGATGGCCCCGCTCGGCGATTGGACTACCCATACCATTGGAGGAGTCAAGGATGTTCAGCTTAGCAGGGTACGCCACTCGGTGATCTCGTGCAGCGCGGTGGAGGTGCTCGCCAAAAGTTCCTCTTGCTTTGATCCTGATATTGCCATTGGGTGTTCACTGATTCGAGAGCTTGGGTTTTTACTGGTCGTGTGGAACTACCCCAGCAGTTATCTACGTGCCCGTTCCCAGGTCGAGGGCGGGGGCGCTGCAGCGCTTTCGTTTGATGAGGAGCTCGAGAAGCTTTTGGGTTTTGCTCCTGCGCAGCTTGGCTATGAGATGGCAGGTAACTGGTGCCGAGACCCGCTCTTTCAGAAGGGGTTTCCAGCCCTTCCGTCGCAGCGGCTACGCGGGGAGGAGCCTGACTCCCAGCTAGTTGAGGACGGTCAAGTGCTGCAAGAATTTTTGAAGGCTGCAGAGGTGCTAGCAAAGATAAACGATCCGCTTCTTTATCCGAACGCCTCAAAGGAATGGGACGCGGCGGCCGAGACCCTAAAGAGATATCTCGGGCCAACAGGGATAAAGCAGATTCGCGAGCGCATTGATGAGCGTTATCCGCACTATGTGGCGCTGTCTGCAGAGCTCTTTCCTGATGATCTTTCGCCAGAGAGTGCAGCCCGCACCATCAATGTTCAGTACAGTCGAAAGCTCTTAGAAGAGAATATATATGTGCGCCGCTGCCCCCCTGAGCTGAATCTGGCGTTCACTGAGATGTATGAGGGTGTTAAGCAGGGCGCTGCGTCAGTTGCTGCTCTTAATAGCTTGGTAGGAAGGGTGATTCCTATTGCTGGGTTCTTTAGCGGCTGCGTGTATCTTCTTGACCCTACCAAGATGGTGCTGGTGCCGAAGCTTCTTATTGGCAATGCCCGTGATCGAAACTTTAAAACCATTAGCTGCTCTTGTGGAGGTGCACGCTCTCACCCAGTATCGGAGGCGTTCCACTGCACCACGCCGATTAAAGAGGAGGGGGCCATTCTTAACGGTGATGTGGTCTCACATATCACCGGGCGCTTTGGTACTGGGGACAAGATGGGGGTACTCTACCTGGAATTTAAGGGGGAGTTTGATGAGCTTATGAACTCTGATGATAGGCTTGTCTATTTTAAAGCTATCCGCCACGGCCTGACTGATGTGCTCAGTATGCGCTCAGCAAACTAAAGATTCTCAGCATGCCCGCTATGCCTGGATTGGCGCGGTGGAAGTTTGCCTATCTCTTTACGGCTCTTCTGTGGGTTGCTGCTAGGCTGAAGCTCTTTGGGTAGGTCGGTGCGCCCGCAGCGGGTAAAATCGCTTACTATCGCACTAGAAACCTCTGCGATAGTAAGACTCCGCTGGGTGGTGAGGTATTCAAGCAAAAGAGCAGCTAGGTTCTTAGGCGAGAAGCCGCTTCGCGCCCCGGTCTTTTGATACAACCACTCAGAGAACTGCATGAAGCCTTGAAATGGGGAGCCCTTCGCCCACAGCAGTGGGGTGGTTGTAAGGAAATTTCCGCTATTTGCCACCACATCCCAGTACCGTGCAAATCTCCCCAGCCGCTGCATCGTTTCAAAAGGGAGAAGTTTATTCTCAAGTAGTTCATACGGCGGATTGGGATTATATCTCATCTGCCACTCAGCATCGTGCCGGATAATCGGAGTGCCGCGCAACCGCTTTAGAATCCCCACCTGAATCTCCTGAGGCCCTAGGCCCACCAGGGTATCAAAACCGGCACCAAAACTCTCCAGCGTTTCCCCTGGCAAGCCAGCGATCAGATCAGCATGCACGTGCACACCGGTATGTTCCCTTAGAAAGCGGATATTTTCAGCCAACTTCTCATAATTTTGTCGGCGACTAATTAAGGCACCCACCTCTGGGTTAAAGCTTTGGATTCCTACCTCAAACTGCAACGCTCCAGCCGGGAACTGGACAATAAGCTCCTTGAGTTGTTCAGGGAGCCTGTCGGGAACCATCTCAAAGTGCAGAAAAAGTCCTGGCACATATCGATCCAGGAAGAACTGCATGATGGTTCGGCTAATACGGATATTGAGGTTAAAGGTGCGGTCGACAAATTTAAAATGCCGCACCCCGCGATCATAGAGCTTCTGCATCTCAGCCAGAAACGGCTCCAGTGGAGCCTGTCGCACTGGCACCTCTAAGGAAGAGAGACAGAACTCGCAGGTGAAAGGGCACCCTCGTGATGCCTCGACATATACGATCCGATTCGCAGCATCATGAGCGGAATACTGATCGTAGGGCAGGGTGAGGGTCTCGAAGGTGGGGAGTGCTGAGCGTTGAATCTTATCGGTAGGTCGTCTGTCAGAGAGGAGCTCGATGCAGAGCTCTCGGAAAGCGTGGTCGGCCTCTCCGGTGATCACATAGTCGGCATAAGCTACTATGCTTTGCTGCTCAGTTTCGAAGCTGACCTCGGGGCCACCAAGCACAATAATGACCTCGGGACGGATCCGTTTAAGCGCAGCCACCACGCGCTCTGTTTCACTTACATTCCAGATATACACTCCAAAACCGATTACCTTCGGCTCTTGAGCTAGGAGCTCCTCGCAGATGTCGAGGGTGCGGTCGTGGATCTCAAACTCCAGAATTGTAGCCTGGGGTTGTAGCGGGCCAAGGTTGGCGTAGAGGTAGCGAAGCCCAAAAGAGGAGTGGATATAGCGCGCGTTAAGAGTGGTAAGGACTATCGGGGACATGGGCGTAACGGTATCAGGAAGAGCACCGCAATTCTAGGCATGCTCAGAGTGACGGAATGCAGCTGTTTATCGCTCTTAAAGGGGGCCTTCTCTGTGGTGCATTCTTGAGGTCGATCACGCTACGCTCCATCCTTGTCATCGTGGGATCGGGAATGCATACTGCCTGCTTGGGTACGGTGCGAGGATAGCGGGCGGAGAGTACAGGCGATGTGTAGGTCAAAGCGAGTGCGGTGTTTGATGTTCATGCAGCTAGTGGTAGCTAGTTTTTGCCTCTTTAGCATGCCGGAGGTGTCCCGCGCAGATGATTTTGAGGCTGGTAGAGCTGCCGCCAACCGGGGCGAGTTTGCTACAGCATACTCCCTGTGGCAGCCACTGGCCGAGCGCGGGGATGCTCGTGCGCAGCTGGCTTTGGGTAAAATGTTTGCCCGCGGCGATGGAGTTGCAAAGGATTTTCAGATCGCAAGGCGCTACTTTGGTAGTGCTGCGGCGCAGAACAATCCTGCAGCCCAGTTAAATTTAGGAAAAATGCTCTACTACGGTGATGGTGGGCCACGGGACTATAGCGAGGCCTACACCTGGTTTGAGCAGGCGGCAAAAGCAGGGGTGCCAGAGGCGCGAGAGTTTCTAAGTAGGCTTCGAAGTAGAGGGGTCACTCCGCGCCCTGTCGCGGCAAGCTCGCGCCAGGTGGCAAGTTCTAGCTCCGCACAGCAGACGAGTGCTGTGGTGGAGTCGGCCTCAAGTAGCCTAGCGTCGCCTCAGGTGGAGGCTAGCTCTGTGAGCGTAGCTGCTTCATCCTCATCGCTTGCTAGTGATCCGGTTGCGAGCGATCCGGTTGCGAGCGATCCGTTAGCTCCGTATCGCTCCACGGTAGCACGCGCCGGCGGGGCTACTACGGCGCGTTCTTTTCGGTTTGATCCGATTGCCGAGGATATAATTCGTGGATTTCCTGGTGGGCTCGAGATTATCCCCACCTATGATAGCTCTTTGTTTAAAGGGGCGCTGGTGAGTGACGAGCGCGAGCTTGCTACCCACCTTAGTTTGGCAGAGGGCGGTAATCCAGAATCTCAGATGATTATGGGATTTGCTGCACAGTATGCTGGCAATAAGGAGACAGCGCGGGACTGGTTTGCCAAGGCTTCAGCGCAGAATAATCCGCAGGGATTGTTTGCCCTTGCGAATCTTGAGTCCGAGAATAACTATGAGCGCGCCTTTAAGCTGTATGAGCAGGCTGCTGACGGCGGAGTGGTAGCGGCGCGTCGCAATATGGGGTACCTCTTGTTGCGCGGCATGGGGGTGGATCAAAACAAGGACCGTGGCAGGATGCTCCTGGAACAAGCATCGAAAGCCGGCGATGCGCTTGCAACTGACCTTTTAAAATGAGCCTGAAATCATGGATGAACCCAGGCAAACTACCTCTGATGTAGCACTCTCCCCCGGAGGTAATCTGGTTGCGCCATCGTGGGGTATTCGATGTGGAGCGGTTGCGCTGCTACTTGGAATCCTTGGGGTGTTTAAGCTCTCGGTGTTGGGTGTGCTTGGCCACGGGTTTGTCGGCGGGGCCTCAGGAGATGCCGGGCTGTATGTATGGCTTTTTAAATCCCATGTGCGGGGGTTGTTTTCGACCCCGTGGTTTGAGACCAGTGGGTTTTATCCATATGGGCAGAGCTTGGCATGGAGTGATAACTTTATCCTTCCTGGCATCATTGGGCAGGGCACAGCCGCCATCGGTATTTCCGATACTCTGTCGTATAATCTTATCATCCTTGGCAGCACCTTTCTAAGCGGCTACTGCACCTTTATCCTTGCATATCGATTGACCGGTCGGTTTTGGCCCGCACTGTGCGCAGGGGTTGGTTTTATGACCACCCCCTACATCGCCGGGATGCAGGGACATCCACAGTTAATTTTTACCTGCTTTATCCCGCTTGGGATTAACGCGTTGGTGAGTTTTCTCGCTAGCTCCTCAGTGCGAAATGCCTTTCTGTATGGGGTGGTGCTAACTGCAGCGTTTGCTACCGCTGTGTACTACGCGATCTTTTTAGTGATCGCAGGAGTGACATTATACCTCGCACTGATGCTAGTGCGGCCAGGGGGGATGCCGGTGAGCGCGCATCTTCGGCTGGGGTTAGGGGTGGCGCTTGGAGCAGCGCCGCTTCTGTTCCTGGTGCCACCCTACCTGGGGATCGCTAAGGTGTTTGGAGAGCGGAATCTTTACGAGACATTTTACTTTGCCGCGTCAGCACTCTCCTATCTATCAGCACCGCGCGATAACCTGCTCTATGGCGCAACGAGTATTCTAAGTCACGACGAGGCCCATCTTTTTCCTGGGCTCATAATGCTTCTGGCTCTGCCCGCTGCGTTGTGGCTAATAGCAGCAGGGGCAGCTACGCGATGCCGCTTGGGATGGGCCGTCGGTGGTATCTGGGGACTAGTCTGTATCACGTCAGCGTTGGCGGTCACCTTGCAGGGGCCAGCGATAGTTTATCTGCGCTACTTTGTGGCCCTTCTTTCATGGGGCACTATTGCAGTTCTGGCTGTGCTCCTGCTTCGTCTGGGCCGGGATACGAGCGCTGAGTTGCCCTCTCCGCCTAGCGATAGAGTCTTCGTTGGAATCTTTCTGTTCCTTGCCGCGATGGGATTTTTTGTCTCATTGGGGCCGCTTGGCAACCCAGAGTATGGGCAGCTTGCCCTTGGGGTGCATCGTGTCTGGTATGAATTTTTCCCGGGGTTCGACTCAATTCGAGCGGTAGGCAGGGTAGGAATCTTAACGATATTTGCACTCTGTGTTCTCTTAGCTTTAACCCTGAGCCACCTTGAGCGAATAAAGCAGCTTCCCCGCTGGGTGGCAGCAGCTCTCTGTCTAGGTATTCTTATTGAGAGCTATCACACCCACACCCCGATTGAGCCTTTGCCCAAGTCAGGGGCAGTATATGAGCGACTCTCTTCCGTAGCTAAGCCAGGGGATGTGGCGATTATGCTTCCCTTTTCCGCCCGCTTAAATGAGCGAGGCCAGCCTGCTAGCTATGGTGAATTCGCCCGCCGAAATATTGAGTATATGTTAAAGCTCTTCCCTTCTGGGCTTCAGGCGGTAAACGGGTACAGTGGGCAGCGCACCAAAATTATGCGCGAGTTTCCTCGGCAGCTAGCGGAATTCCCTGACCAGCGCTCCGTATCTGTAGCCTGCTCGGTGGCTGGACTGCGGTATCTTGTATATGCATCGAAGGGGGTGGAGCGTTTTGATCCAACGGTATTCATGCAGCGCGTCGCGAAGTTTCCGCAGCAGCTTACCTTTCTTGAGTCCGATAGCGAGGGGAACTATCTTTTTGAACTCCCGTGCATGACTCGGATTGTAGAGGAGCGAGAGCTTTTACTGCCCGGCTCGCATGCCGCGGTGGTGCGGCTTGCGTTGGCCAACGAGGGGCGGGACCGTGAGCAGCTGAATAAGGTAGGCTTCTCTTTGGTATTAGGGAAAGAGGTGCGACCGCTCCGTGAGGTGACGGTCAAGGGTGGGCCCGATAGCTGGGAGACCGTTGAGTTATCAATCCCGCCAAGCCTCGATCCGGTGCGGCCGTGGCGACTACGGATATCACCTCCTCGTGGAGCGCCGGTGGTGATCAAGGACCTTGCGGTGCAGAAGGTGGATGACAGCATCTGGCTCACCAGAGCCCTGCATCGTTTACGTCAGTAATCCAAATTTTTTGCAATCGGATCGCGGTTACGGTGCCCCTATCTCTGTATTGGATGTGTGCCGTGGCTCTCCTACTGCTTGTAGCAATTTTTGCCACGGGGTGCTGGCAGCTCCCTGCAGCAGGTCATGAGGAGAGCCTGAAAAGATAACTGTTCCTCCGTGCTCTCCTGCGCCAGGGCCTACTTCCACCAGGAAATCTGAGTGTAGCAGTACATCAGGGTCATGCTCGATAAGTAGTACAGTATTTCCTCTCTCTACTAGCTCGCGCAGTGTTTTCATGAGCCGCGCGACATCGCTTTTATGTAACCCCGTAGTCGGCTCATCGAGAATATAAACAGTATGGCCGCTGCGTGAGGCGCTAAGCTCAGCTACAAGTTTGATCCGCTGGCTCTCACCGCCTGAGAGCGTTGAGGAGCTTTGCCCTAGGGTCAGGTAGCCAAGACCCAGGTCGCACGCCTGTCGCAGGGGCTGCAGAATCTTTCGATGGTTGGCAAACTTTGCCTTGGCCTCCTCAAAGGTCAGCTTCAGTACATCACTGATTGTCATGCCCTGGTAGAGCACGGTGTTAGCCTCGTCACTGAAGCGGTTTCCGCCGCAGCTTTCGCACAGCACCGCAGCATCGGGCAGAAAGTTCATCTCAAGGGTTATCTCCCCGAGTCCTTTACACTCCGTGCAGCGGCCTTTGCCGGTGTTATACGAGAAAAAGCCCGCTGCCCATCCGCGTGATTTGGCCTCAAGGGAGGTGGCGAATATGTTTCGTACCTGATCAAAGATCCCAAGGTACGAGATCGGTGTTGAGCGTGAATTAGCACCAATGGGCTTTTGGTCCACTTCGACCACACGGGTAATTTCGCAGGAGCTCTCGATGGTACATCCGCGATGCTTCCAGCTGTTGCCGTGCTTAGTGCCATCAGCAAGAGAGTGATTCAGGATGCCATGGACTATCGAGCTCTTACCTGCTCCTGATACTCCGCAGAATGTAACGATGTTACCCAGCGGAAGCTCAAGAGAGAGGTTTTGCACATTATTGCACTGCCCATTTGAAATAGTGAGCCTGCCACTAGGGGTATTGGGTGAAGTAGCTACCTCAGGTGTAAGGCGCAGCGCTTTGGCGGTGGGAGTTTGAGCCTCCTCAATCAGCTGTTGTACAGGTCCAGAGAAGACGATGGTGCCACCGTCTCGTCCGCCTCCGGGCCCCACCTCAATCACATGCTCGCTAGCACGAATGCTATCGGCATCATGTTCAATCATGATAATTGAGTTGCCGCGATCACGAAGCCCTTGTAGCTGGGACAGCACCAGGACGTTATCATTCGGATGCAGTCCCGCGCTTGGCTCATCAAAGATATACAACGCACCTGTAAGTGGCGATCCCATCGCGGTGGCCAATCGAAGCCGCTGGAGCTCTCCACCTGAGAGAGTCGAGCAGTCACGATGCAGCGGGATATAATCGAGACCGACGGCGGTGAGGGTGCTCAGACGAGAGAAAAGCTCCCGAAGCACCGGCTCGGCGATTACCTTTTCACGTTGAGAGAAGGTGAGGGCTGAAAGGAACTCCCGTAGCTCCGGGGCCGTCAGCAGGGAGGCCTCATGGATGTTACGCCCTTCAAGTCTAAGGTTGCGCCCGATCTCGTTGAGCCTACTTCCAGTGCAGCTTGCGCAGACCTTCCCATTTTGTGCTACTCCTGCGCCATCACACTCCGGGCAGCGACCGCGGCGGGAGTGAAATGAAAGATCCTCGGGGTCCGGTTTAAAAAATCCGCGTTTGCAGCTGGGGCAGGTGCGCTCAACGCTGTAAAGGGTCTCGCCCTTGTCGGTATGTACGATGACATTGCCACCCCCAAGACTGAGCGCCTGCGAAACAGCATCGCGCACTAGGTCGGTTGGTGCAGTCTGAGGAGAGAACTTACCGATAACAAACTCGATGGTGTGTGGTTTGTTTTTCTCTAGACCGCCGCTAAAGCTTAAAGTAGCTGGGCTGAGGAATACCCCATCAATCCGCACCTGCGAGAACTCAGCTGCTACCGCGCGCTCAAGCACTGCTCGGTGATTGCCTTTTTTCATCTTAATCACCGGGGCTAAAAGACGCGCCGTTTTTGCTGTTAGGCTAGCGATGGCCTCAGCTATCTCAGTGGCCGAAAGAGGTGAGATACGCTCGCTTGGATGATCAGGACAGAACTGGGTAGCCACTTTGGCGTAGAGCAGCCTTAAGTAGTTATAGCTTTCAGACATCGTGCCGACCGTCGAGAATCGCGATGGTTGGAAGGTGTGCTGATAGACACAGATAGAGGGCTTTACATTTGAGATGGAATCGATCTCGGGCCGTTTAAGCTCCTGGATAAACTGCCGAGCATATGGCGATAGGCAATCTAGATAGCGCCGCTGCCCTTCAGCATACACGATATCCTTGGCGATACTGGATTTACCTGAGCCGCTTACCCCGGTGAGCGCCACAATCTGGTTAAGGGGAATATCGACATCGATGTTTTTTAAATTATGCTCCCTCGCTCCGCGAATGCTTAACATCCGGTGGGCTAGGGGGGCGGTACTCCGTAGCTTCGCTGGGGTGCTCCATCCTTTTTTAAGGTCATGCATGAAGCGAGTGAGGTGCTGTGCTGTGTGGGATCGTTGCGAAAGACTGCCTGCCACGAACTCTGCTGGCGTGCCGCTGGCTACTAGTTCTCCACCGCCGCTACCACCCTCAGGGCCAAGGTCGATGATCCAGTCGCACGATGCTATCAGCGCTAGGTTGTGCTCGATGCAGAGCACCGAGTGCCCCCTATCCTGAAGCATCTTAAGGAGTGCAATCAGCCTCACCACATCCTGCGCATGAAGGCCAGTGGTGGGCTCATCGAAGATCAGCAGTGACGGCTTAGAGCCGCTTTGCTGGATAAATGGCACCAGCTTAAGGCGCTGCGCCTCTCCTCCTGAGAGTTCACTTAATGGATGCCCTAGGGTGAGATGCCCCAACCCCAGACGATCCAGAGTGAGAGCCGCTGACGCCACCGATGACTCCTCGGGAAAAAACTCCCGGCACTCTTCAATGCTCATCTGCAAGAAGTCATGAGCGTTTTTGCCTTTGTAGGTTACCTCTAAGACGGTCTCCTGAAAACGACGCCCTAAGCAGACCTCGCATTGAATGTAGACGTCGCTCAGGAACTGCATATCCTCGCGAATAAACCCAGCACCGTCACAGGAGGGGCAACGTCCGCCGGCAACGTTAAATGAGAAAGCTGATTTGCCGAGTGCGCGGGACTGGGCGCCATCGGTGGAGGCCAGGCGAGAACGAATCTCATCCCAGATACCGGTGTAGGTTGCGATATTAGCACGCGGGCTTTTGGCTAATGGCGATTGGTCGACCAGCAAAAGTTGGCTGATATGCTCAAATCCAGAAACAAGATTCTCTTTGGAATCTGGTGGTAGTCCTATCTTGGCATGATCGTATCCACGCTTGATAACCTCATGCACTAATGAGCTCTTGCCGCTTCCAGACACACCGGTGAGGCAGACAAACTGTTGCAGTGGTATATCAACGGATAGCGACTTCAGATTTCGAGCTGTTGCATTCTTAATTTTCAGTCGCGGAGGGTTTTTGGCGCCGCGTAGAGAAGGAGTTTTTTGAAGCTGTATGGAAGTTGAAAGTCCCTTCCAGGTCGCGCGTGGACCATTAAAGGTGATCTCTCCGCCATGAATACCTGCTTTTGGCCCGAGCTCAACGATGTGATCGGCGGCGTTTATAAAATCCGGATCATGCTCCACTACTAATAGGCTATTGCCGCGGCTCTGTAGACCTCGCACTGCAGTCATAAGCCGAGCGCTATCACGCGCATGCAGCCCCACGGAGGGTTCGTCAAGGACGAAGTGAGTTGATATAAGATCACTGCCTAGCGCTGTGGCAAGATTGACCCGTTGAGTTTCCCCTCCAGAGAGGGTGCGGGATTGTCGATCAAGGGTAAGGTAGGAAAGCCCGAGGTCGTTGAGATACTGAAGGCGAGCCAGGGTAGCTTTGAAGATATCCTTTAGCTGGCGCGGTAACTTCTGCCGTGCGCTTGCTTGCCTCTCGATCTGACTGGTCCAGTCACAGAGCTCGCTAATCGGCATCTGAAGAATCTCTGAGATCGACTTCCCCTCGATGCGATAGGCTAGCGAATCGGGTTTAAAGCGAGCGCCTTTGCAGCATGGGCAGTCGACCTGTGAGCGATACTTGGCCAGAAAGACTCGCACATGCATCTTATATAGCTTTCGCTCAAGTCCTTTAAACCATGGCAGCACTCCTCGGTACTCACGCGAGCGGTGCGAAAAGATTTGCTCGCGTTGAGTTGCTGGCAGATCGATCCACGGCGTTGTTGTAGAGATCTTTTGTGCTTCGCAGAACTTTAGGAGCTTTCGAAATTCAGCCCGGGTGCCGTCACTGGCCCAGCATTGAATGGCTTTGTCGGCAATTGATAGCATTGGGTTAGGCACGACACGCTGGGGCGATATCTCAAGAATTTTTCCAAAGCCTTTGCACTCTGGGCAGGCCCCAAGTGGATGGTTGTACGAGAAGAGGGCAGGACGTGCTTTAGCGACGGTGATATTGCAGGTTAGACATCGGGGAACTGATGAAAACTCACGATAAGGCTTGCGGGCGGCTGCATCAATTACCGTAGCGTTTCCGCCGCTCACCGAGAAGGCCTGCTCAATCGACTCGCGTACCCGCTTGGTGGTGGCAGCGCCGCTGGCGCCTTCTCGCACCCGATCGAGCACCACCACCAGCGCTCCATCCAGGAGATCTGCGGGCGTAGCTTCTTCCAGTGGCGCCACTGAGAGCTGTGAGGGACGAAAAAAACGTGAGAAGCCAAGGGCTATGAGCCGTTCCCGCTCACCCTCAAACGGTTTTTTCTCAAAGCTACAACGGGTGGCCACGAGCAGTGGTGTTCCTCGTTCGGCGCTTTCGGCGACTAACTTCTCGGCAAGGGGCACAGCTCGCCATACATCAAATGGCTTCTCGCAGCGGGGGCACACCGGCTCAGCGAGTGCAGCCCACAGTAGTTTCATGTAGTCATTACAATTAGTGATCGACCCAACAGTTGAACGTGAGCTTAAGATCCGGGTGCGTTGTTGGATGGCGATTGCTGGACGGACGTTTTCAACAGTATCAACGTTAGGATGTTTCACTCGATCGAGAAACTGCCGAGTATAGGGAGAGAACGTTTCTATGTAACGGCGCTGACCCTCAGCGTAGACAGTATCGAAGGCTAGCGATGACTTTCCTGACCCGGATATACCGGTGAGGACGACGAGTTGATCGTGCGGGATCTCAAGAGAGATCTCTTTTAAATTATTCTCGCGCGCCCGCGCGATTTTTAACTTTGAGCTATCCACCAACGTCTTTGGTACCTACTCTTTTCTATCAGTCGCCCTCGACCCTGAGCGCCAGGGGAGGCAATAATCTGCTCTGACAACCTGGTTTAGGATAGGGTGTGGAGGTGGAATCTTCAAGGTTTTGACCCATAGAAAAGAAGTTTAGATCCTGAAAACCATTGATCATTTTAGAGCCTCCTGATCTCTTGCAGGTGCGATCCGCTACTAAACTCAGAATTGACGCTCAATCCCCTTGTGGGAGGGGGGTAAAATTTTGTAACCTCCGGTCCAAATTAAGCCCCAAAACTAATTGGGGGGTAGGATGCTGCAAGGGCCGAAGAGTAGAGCCCACTGGGTGAAACAAGCATTTTTGCGATCCGTAATTTCTTTTGAATCGTTGTTAGATCGTAATTTTTTAGGCCGTAGTGTTTAGGTAAGGGCAAGCCATGAGGCTACTGTCAGACGATACCTCTACATCCGTGCCCGTGAGGGTCGCTTCAAAAGCGGCCTACATCCCATCTGACCTTGATTGGGCAGATGCCAAGCTATCTTGCAAATACGAGGGCGCTGCCTCTCCGATACTTTTGTATGATGCAATCCCGCCAGCGCCTCCTAATCTGCCTCCTGTTAATATGCCATCAGAGGGGGATGGGTGGCTTGAGATTACCAACGGTGTAGGAGCCAAACGCTCTACCTGGAGGGTACGAGTGCAGCCATGCCCAGAGGATCGTGCTCTGCCGGTCGAGGAGGGAACGGGCTTTGTGCGCCTCGGCTTTGATGGAATCTCACGCCAAGACCTGCTGGGTTTTCTCTATGCACACTCAGTCGATGTGGAAAAGATAGAGGAACCAATCCAGCATCGCAACGAAAGCGCGCTTGATCGATTAGATGCCCTTTATGGTGAGAAGCAGGCATCATCCCTTCTCATACCTGAGGGGGCCGTGGAG
>JBILUF010000005.1:0-15716 GCA_044371155.1 Bdellovibrionota bacterium | reverse complement strand
ATAGAGCACAAGTTTCCCCGTGTTGTGCCTTGGTCAGGCGGACGGGCGGGGGAGGTGTCCCCCGTCGACCCCCTCTGCGGTTTGTGATATTTTGCACCAAAAGTGACGCCTCTGTAGCTCAGTTGGATAGAGCACAAGTTTCCTAAACTTGGGGTCGCAGGTTCGATCCCTGCCGGGGGCAATTTGTTACAGCGGGTTGAGAGGGAGCGCGAGCGTCTCGCTCGCAATTGCTCGCAGTGTAAAACTGTAGTGTCAAATCCCCGGATGCTCGAACATATGCGGGAGCTCCCAGCTGCCTCTCTTGCTCGCTAAGCCACCTCTAGATGACTTAACAAATCCTAACGAAAATCGAACACAAAAACGGTGTACCCAAGAGGGGTAACTTATTAGTATCAGGCAAGCACTGCATGAGTATTGCCACCGCCATTGTCCCTTCAGTCACTCTGTCTCTCCCCTCCGTGAGTAGTGCAGCGTCGATTAGTGATTCAATTACCTCTCCCCGTGATAATCGTCAGGCCGAAACCGCCGCACCATCGACAGCGCTCAAAAGATACACTGAGTATGAACTACGGTTTGTGATGCCATTGGCCTTGGTCGAGCAGAGGCTCGACCTAGGCAGTTTCCCGAGTGCGCAGATCCTCCAGCACTATTTCTCACGTAATCAGATCCCGGCTCTGCGGCGGGTGGCAGCGGAAGCTCTAGGGGTGCCACTTAAAGAGCTTGCGGATATCGAAATCACCTCTGCTCGAGTGCGGCGGACCGATCGCAGGTCGCCAGATGGTACCGATGGGCCAACAAGCTATACCCTGGATCTTAAGGGTCCCAAGGGCGATCTGAAAAGGCCAGGTCGGGCAGAGATCTCAGTGCCGATTGAGAGGGCTCAGTACGAGCGACTTTTGGCCTTAGCTGACCGCGGGGTGCTTTCAAAGCTTCGGTATACTATCGAGGGTGCGGTATCCGTCCCGGGTATCCGCGGAGGAGCAACGTATCCCTGTAAAGCAGAGATAGATCTTTTACAGTCTTGTGGCGATTTCGTCGGCTCAAGTCAGCCCGCATGTGAGCGGTATAACTTTGCAACGATTGATATCGAGGTTGATTCCCCTGAGGCTGTTCGGCATGTCGTAGCTGGTCGGCACAGTTTTGCATTCCTAAAGGATGGCGCACTAGAGTTTGGCGCCCTGCCAGAGAAGATCCAGGATGCTTTTAGCACCCGTAGGATGGCAAAAGATGGGGTTGATGACGCAGTGCGCAAAAGCCTTCGCAAGCTGCATAGTCACTGGGATGCTAATCGGCGCGCATAGCACGACTTCTTAGCCTCTGCCCGACCTATTCTACCTTTCTTCCTATGGCCTCTCCCTATGGCCTCTTCCTGCGCCTAACTGTGCGTTTGATGTCTTGGGCAACGTGAGAGGATTGCGATACCAACCAGCGCGCTGATTAGCGAGCCGGCTAGCACACCTACCTTAGCCTCGTTCAACAGCGAGGGATCCAGTGCTAGGGTAGCTATAAAGAGCGCCATCGTGAACCCAATGCCGGCTAGGAATCCTCCCCCGATAAGATGTCTAAGTGTGAGAGCTGGTGGCAGCTCCGCTAGGCCGGATTTAGTGAGCGCAAGAGTCGAGAGCACAATGCCAAGCGGCTTACCCAGGAACAGTCCGAGGATAACTGCCAGCGCACCAGCTGAGGTTAACACTGCCAGATTGACCGGAACGCCAGCGTTGCAAAAAGCAAAGAGCGGCATAATCACAAAGCTCACCCATGGATGCAGAGCATGCATGTACCTATCAAGTGGTGATACCGCACCACTGACAGCTCGCTTAAGCATCGTCACGTCCACAACTGTTCCTGCACGTTCAGCATGCACCTGGAAGACCTCCTGTGCAGTTGTAAGCGCGGAACCAAGCACTGCCCCTGAGGTGACTGGCCGAGCGGGCACGATAAGTCCCAGCAGCACTCCCGCCACTGTGGCATGCACGCCGGATAGCAAGAAACAGCTCCACACCGCCACTGCAAGTGAGGCGAGCACTAAAAGGCTTTGAAGCCCCATCCGAAATAACACTGCCATAATCGCTAGAATCAAAAGCCCCACCGCAAGCCACCCCAGCGAGAGGTTGGTGGTGTATCCGATCGCTATTACGAGCACAGCACCGATATCATCTGCGATCGCAAGCATCAGGATGAAGACCCGTAGCGCATGCGGCACCCGTTGCCCCAGCAGTGCCATACAACCCACTACAAATGCGATATCCGTGGCCATCACAATTCCCCAGCCGGCCTCCGCTGGTTGCCCCGATTGCAGCAGAAGATAGATCATAGCTGGTGCAATCATGCCCCCTAAGGCCGCAGCAATCGGCACAAGTGCTGTTCGCATGGTGCGAAACTCGCCGACAGTAACCTCGCGTTTTACCTCAAGCCCGATGACAAAAAAGAAGATCGCCATCAGTCCATCATTGATGAGGTGCTCCAGTGAGAGCTTGCCACTCCAGGAGCCGATTGTGATTCCCACAGGAGTGCTCCAGAAGTGGTGAAGACCTTCGCCCAGATGGGTATTTGCAAGTACCAAAGCGGCCAGGGTTGCCAGCAGTAACACCACCCCGCTTGCAGCCTCAATCTTCATAAAGTGCTGGATGGGGGCGGTGAACCGCTCAATAGGCCGTTTGGGAAGAGTGATGGAAGACTCGGGAAAAGAGCCGCTCATACGCGTGGTCCTGCCAGTTGAAAATAGCCCTGCCCCAATCGGCAGGCGTAGTACGCCACGATCTAGCCACACGAAGATGTAAACGGGCAAGCGCTAAACGCACGAGCGCTGGGCTAGGCCTCTGGGCTTCGCTCCTCTTCAGCCCCGTAAGCTTCAGCATCGTCGTCATCGGACTCAATCGCGCCTTCGGCCCTGGATTCAGCTTCGGCACGCGCCTCGCGCTCGTAGACGCCATACTCAGAGAAGTTTAGCGCCTCCTTGGCCTGCTCCAGTGGAAGGGAATACTTTGAGCGAGAGAGGCGCACGCATTCCTTGGCGAAATGCTCACTCTCAAGCGGGGTATGCAGCTCCAGAGTGCGACCCGAGAAGGCCTCCTGCACCTCGCCATCGATGGACATCTTCACATAGAAGTCGCGCGCACCTAAGTTCATTATATCCTCAGGCGAGAAGCGCGGCTTAAACTCATCAGCAAGCACTGCGGCGTCACCTCCGCCGACACGGAAGCCAATGATGTTACCGACGTTACCAAACACCGTCTGGCGAATTCCGGCTGGGAGCTGACCCAGGTACTGATTGGCGAAGGTCAGACTCAACCGATACTTACGCGATTCGCTCAGAATCTCACCGAATGATTCCGTGGAGAAGTTCTGAAACTCATCGATATAAAAGTAAAAGTCTTGCCGTGATTCGCTTGGCATATCGGCGCGCGACATCGCGGCTTCGTATATCTTCGCGATGATCAAAGAGCCGAGGAGCTGCGCATTTTCAGCACCGAGGATACCTTTGGAGACCTTGATGAGCACAATCTTCCGAGAGTCCATAAACTCACGGAAGTTAAAAAGGTTCATCGGCTGCCCAACGATGTTTCGCACCATGTCGGTAGCAAGTAGATGATCGAGCCGGTTTAATATGCGGGAGACATCCCCCTCAAACTCCTGAGCACGTGCGGAGTACTCCTTCTCCCAAAATCGCCTTACCTGCTCGTCCTCGACCTTATCGAGCACAGCCTCACGATAATCAGCATCGGTAAGAAGCTTACGCATCGAAAGCATACTAGACCCAGGAACTTGGAGGAGCGCTAGCATCGAATACCGAATGATGTGATCCATCTTCTCGGTCCAATCTGCTCCAAGGATTCGGCGGAATACCTCGATAAAGCCGATTGTCGAGCGCATTTTGAGCTCGGGGCTTACCGCGCTAAGCGGATTAAAGCTTGGAGGATGCTCAACATCGGACGGGTCAAAGAGCACCACATCCTTAGCACGGTGCTTTGGCACCATCTTTAAGATCTCGTCCACGAGGTCTCCGTGTGGATCGAGCACGGCGCAGCCATACCCGTTTTCAATGTCGTTTTTGACCAGAAGCTGCATCAAGCAGGATTTCCCCGAGCCTGATTTCCCCAAGACATACATATGTCGCCTGCGGTCATACCGACGCACTCCAAATGGCACGTTTTGATCACGGAAGTTAGTGTGCCCAAAGAACGATATCTGCGGATCATCTGCAGAGGTGGGTAGATTGTTAGGCGGAGGCCCTTTTTCCGATACCACCTGAGCGGTGTTGGGCATAGCTGGTAGATTTGGAATAAGCCAAATCGCAGCCAGCTCACGGCCCGACGCACGCTTGGGGTTTATGAGCTGCCGTTTTTGGAACTTAGCGAATCCTTTGAGTCCGTATTCAAGCCTGCCGATCTGATAGCCATTCTCGTTAATATTATTGAGATGTTGTGCTACCTGGCCATACTCGGTGACCACCCGTGAAAGCCGCTGGGTGGTCTCTTTTCGCTCTGCTGCTGTTGCATCAGCTGCAAGCGGACACATCGCTGCGACGCGGTAGTTAAACCAAAAGAGCTTTGAGTTACATTTCTCCTTCATCTTTTTGTAGGACTCAATGGTGAGATCCTTTTTCATCCAGAAGCGCGGATTGATAGCGCGAGAGAAGCGCTCGGCTACACGGCCGCTCCAAAGGCTCATATGATGTAGAGTGCTCTCTGGGCACGGACGCACCACCACCTGCACCAAAAGCCTGTCATTCCCAGGGGTCTTTGAGAGCACGGGGATAAAGGGCGACATCACGTTAAACGCCACACCCATGCCATCGGCGTCTGAGCCTTGGTCACGGGTGGGGAGCACATCACGCCGCATGAAACGGAGCTGGCTTGATACGACAACGGTATTTGCATCTACGTTTTGAGCGTAGTCTTCTATCTCTTTGATCTCAGCATTTGAGAAAATGCCGTACAGTGCTGAGACAATAAAATCCATCTGCGCATCATCACCGACAACGCAGATATAGATCATGTTTTGAACACAGTAGAATTCAAACGCTACTGGCCGCGTTATCGACTCATGGATCTCCTGCAGGAATCCCCACCAGCGCTGTGCCGGGGTGAGCTTCCACGTGGTCTCGTAGATGGCCCCTGCCTGTGTGGTGGTATATCTTCCAAGATGAACACAAAAGACGCGCATGGCGTAAGTTCCTCGAAATAGTTCTGCTCAGCCTTTGGATTGTACCCTAACTACGTGGCTAAGGAATTATCGGGGCTTTAAAGCAGTCTCATTGGATAGTTATGGAAGGGAATGCTTGGGAGGTAACACAGTATCAAACAATCTAACCTATTGAAAGTACTCAGGTAGCAGTTGAGGGAGCTGCCAACCTTTTTTGTTTTATGAAGTTTGCACCGCCAATGCTCTGGAATCGCCAGGGCATCCAAGCACCCGGGAGCCCGAAAGTTGCTGGTGCGTGCAGCATGCGGGCTAGGTGAGATAGCGGTGGGGCGGGATCGGCAAAAAGGCCCATGAAAAGCCCCTGTCCCTGGATAACGCTGGGAGCGCAATCGCCCCTTAAGGGAACCGCCACAGCTGCCGAGAGATCTACTATCGGGATGTAGTCAAACCCTCCCGCATTTTTCAACTCTGAACATTCATGAAAACTATCCTTTTGATTGATGACGACACCTCATTTCGTGAGGTCGCTATGGCGGTGCTTTTAGCCGCCGATTACGATGTGCTTCAGGCGGCGTGTCCGGATGATGCCTTTAAGCTGCTGGAGCGTGAACGGGTTGATCTTATTTTGTGCGATCTCCATATGCCATTTGCCTTTGGAGAGCGTTATTCGCAGTTTGAGCATTCACACCGAGTGGGGATCAAGACTATCCAAGAGTTATCTGGAGTGTTCCCACAGATTCCTGTCATTGGTCTCACAGCCACTCCGCGGGTGGATTTGGAGCGGATTGCGCGCACCTTAGGTGAGATCCCCACATTCGAAAAGCCTGGAAGTGGTGTTGAGCTGCTAGGAATTGTAGAGCGCTGTTTTGAGATGCCGGGCGTTGCCTATAGGCAATAAATCGGCCAAGCCGACCTCGTTTTGGAATGTTGTTTTACTACTGACATCTTCTTGGTTGAGGGTTCCAAGCTGTTAAGGCGCGCTGGATGATGAGGAAAAAAGTTGAAGACAAAAGGTAGTCTTTTGACATCTTTAGATATGGTGATACGATTGTTGAGTCGCTAGCCTAGTGGTGTTTGAAGTTTCTTGAGGTAGAGATCTTGTGAATAAATCAGAACTCATTGAACGTCTCGCTCAAAGATCAGGGCTTAACGTTATTCAGTCCGAGGAGATCGTCAATCTCATCTATAGAAGGATGCGGGACACCATGATGAGCGGTGGGCGCATAGAGATCCGAGGCTTTGGAAGCTTCGTTGTTAAAGAGTATGAGGCGTACCAGGGGCGAAATCCAAAAACTGGCGAGAAAATCTCAGTGCCACCCAAGAAGCTCCCCTTTTTCAAGGTGGGTAAGGAGCTCAAGGAGCGCATCGATAACTACGGGCGTGGCTCCGCATAGCGGGTCTTCCCACCAGGGAGATTCATACGAGCTGTGGATGTAAATCACGGTCAGATTTAAGAGTTTTGAAATTAGGATTTAAGGGAACTGTTTATGTCGATTGATTGGCTTCTTGACCTAGAGAGAGATATTGAGAACGGCAAAGAGATCTACGGCGCTCCAAGCCCCAGCCGCAACCAGTGGGTGATTGGGAAGGGTCTTGAGGAGCTGCGTAAGGTTGCAAAGCGTAGCGCTGACACCAAGAAGCTTGCAGTCAATATTGTCCGAATTATTTCAAAACATGACACCGTTGCTGGCGATCTCTATCTGGTGCCGACTAACATCGGCGATCCTGGTCCGAAGGGTGAGCCACAGATATCCTGGTCGACTGTGGAGACTAAGGAAGCTGCTGAGATGATGCGTGATGTGAAGCGCGGACCATCTCCGTTCTTTGGAATGCAGATCTCTGAGACCGTTGACCCCTCCTCGTAACAGAGGGGCGATAGGGGGGCGCCTAGCGTGGGCCTGCCTAAGAGTGAAGGGCCCATGCCGGGCCCTTTTTTTTTGCTCAAAATCAGCCCCGGGCGCCATTTTGGCGGGGTCAGTGCATAGAATGGAATACGGGGGCTGTACTTCTGCCCATGATCTGCTAGTGAATAGACAGCCGGCGCTAAGCTAGCGCGGACTTGTTTGTGTGAGCGCGGAAACAGTATGAGCGCATTTTCAACTATTGATATCCTGCCAGCGCGTCTTGAGGTCGAGAGCCTTGTCCAATCCCGATACCCGGATGGGCAGCGGCCTCTTTCCTGGGATGATCGTATTGAGGGAGCCGATATCGTTCGGACCACCGATGGTAAGTTACTTAAGCTTCGGAGCGATGGTGGTCAAAGTCCTCCGGCTCGTGGCTGGGTAATCATGGTAACCGGTGGGGATGCTGAACGTGGCTATGCCTGGACGCTCTACGGTTTGCCGCAGCAGGCGGCGCTGCATTAGCCTGTATATTTTGAGGCGCGCAGTGCTCGCCATTGATTAGGCTCGCACAGCCTTGCGGAGCCGTCTCAAGTCTTCTCCGATATAACACCATTACAGACGGACAAAGTCGGATGCTCCGGATGCGAAGGTTAAGCCATGCACTTCCGAGCGCGAATGCTTTGAGTGGAGCCTCGGGCTAGTGCCGTGCCCTCCTAGAGGCCGATCAAGGATGCTCTATGGGCCTACTGGTTGGTAGCGTAAAGAGCGATCGCCCTTTTGTAGACATCGACGACCTTGGCCAGCGACGATAGCCTCACCCACTCGTCCTTGGTGTGGTCCCCGCTACCAATTGGACCGATTGAAAGCACCGGAATCCCCAGGGAATGAGCAAAGAAATTCTCGTCGGCCACGGATGGAGTGAACATCGGCACAACATGCAAAGGTGCTAACGTTGATAGGTACAAACTCTGATAGAAGGGGTGATTTTGGTCGATTTCAAACGCCTCGCCATATGGGGTCGCACGCTCTTTCACTCTGACTACGACCTGCACTCCGATGCGAGCGGCGGTGTGGGTTACTAATTGCATAAAGGCTTCACTAGTCATGCCCGGACAGGTGAGTAGAGAGCAGGTGATAGTGCAGTGGTCAGGTACCGAGAAGGCACTGGCCTCGGAGCGAATTCCTTGAATCACGAGGGCGGATGCACCAAGCTTTGGATGTGTCGGCAGCGGCAGCTCGCGCAGCGCTAGGCAAAGCTCGGCAGCCTTCTCGATTGCGTTAACTCCTTTATGGTGCTCGGCAGCATGCGCTGCCATGCCGCTTACCTCAATCTCAAATACAATCCGACCTTTTCGACCAAGGCAGACGCTGATAGGTTGCGAAAAGTCTGTAACCTGGCCGCTCTCGGCAACAATCAGAAACCCAACATCCGAGAGCTTGCCTGATCTGATCAGGTCATTGGCGCCCTGCGAAATATTCTCCTCATCCACGCCCAGGATAACTTTTACCGGCAGTCCCTCGGTGGTGGCCCATGCTGCGGCCTGAAGAATGCAGCTGATGCCACCTTTCATATCGCACACCCCTAGACCCCGAGCGATATCTCCATCGACCTCGACTGTGAAGGGATCCCGGCTATAGTCGGGTGCTGGTGGCACTGTGTCCATGTGGCCATAGAATCCCAGGTATGATTGGCTCGAGCCAAATGTTGCCACTAAGTTTGGTCGATTGGGCGCCGTGAAGACCCTCTCTACGCTAAATCCTAGTGTGGTGAGGATTCGGTACAAGTCATCCGCGATTGCGAGCTCCTGCGGGAACACGGACTGAATAGAGACTAGACTCTGAAGCTGATTAAGGTGTTCGCTGCCCATGTTCATATTTTAAATCCTCGCTCACTCAGCTCCTCTCGAAGTTCTTGGCATGCCTGCAACGATGGCCCGACAAGTAACAGCTTTGCCTTAGTGGATCCTTGGACTAGCCCATCTGAGCCCCACATGGCCCGGAGCGCTTGTGGGATGACTCGAGCACGCGAGAAATCACCAGGAGTGAATTCAGCATACTCACCGAAAATCCGACGAAAGTCATCCATATGGTTTAGTTCACTAGGAGCCTCAACGTTCACGTTGATCCAGGCCGGAGCTCCGAGTTTGTCGGCTATAACCTTTGCTACACCACTAATTGGCGAGCGACCGTTGACCTCGGTCATCAGGAGCTGTAGCGATCCTTGAGGATCCTGTACGACAAAGAAGTCAACTCCACACCGCCCCCGAAATCCCAGGCTGTTAATCCATGCCACAACCCGCCCAATATCCTTAGTAAGTTTGCTTTCTAACTCCAGGCCAAATGCAGCGCGGGGATCGAAGGGACAGCTACCACGATAGTCCCCATCGCTACCGGTCATCTGTTCGAAGTAAGCATCCACCGTATATGACCCATCCTGTTGAATCCGTACTACGTTGCTACAGTTTGCCACCACCTTTCCAGCAACTCGCGCATCCTGCTCGCAGACAAGTCTGACCTCCGATGGAAAAAGGCTCCGAGCCGGCCACATACGCTCAAGAGTATCGGGTCCGTAGTCATTGACCTCACAGGCCTGCGCTAGGCTGTTTCGAACTGTGCCAAGTGCGTGATGAATTAGCCCCTCAAGGTGTGCTCTCAGCTCGGTAGGCGACTCCGCGCCGAGCCCCTCGAGTGTAAGTGAACCATCCGCGAGCAGCCTCTGCGCTTCACTCGCAACTCTTGGGGGAATCGAGACCTTTTGAACGAAGTCCCCTCCGGAGCCATCTTGAAGTTTGATCCATAGCACCGCTAATCCATCATCGCTCGCCACCTCTCCATTGCGAAGCCTGCGGATAAGCCCGTCGAGTGCCAGGTTTACCATTTGGTGCATATCTGTCGATGTTTCCAAAACCAATCCTGGAGAGACCTGGAATCCGAATTGGGCTGCGGCCTCTCGAAAGCTGGCTTTATTGATCAACGCTGGATGTGTCTCCTGCACCGTTTCCATCCCCAGCGCATTAGCCTGTTCGCGCATGGACGGGGATAGAAAGGTAGAGACAAAATACGGTGTCCCTCGCTCCGCTATAAGTTTTGTCAGGGTATCGCGGGCAGCCACAGTCGATGGCCGGCTGTCAGTCTGGTCTAGCAATCTTGCGAGGGCGTCAGAGTAGGGCCATCCTGGCTTGCCGTTTATCGGAAGAGGGTCAACCTCGATCACCGTGGTGCGGTCGCTGAGGAGACCGTATGAGCGTAAGGCGTCAAGATACCCGGGTTGGCAGCGGTTAGATAGGATGACATCGCTAAGCCCTGCGGCGGCTGGCCCAGAGAACCCTAAATAAATATCACCATCTGGATGGCACAGTGGAGCAAAGGGCACTCCATCGGATGTAGCAGGGCCCACCACAAAATTCTGATGCCCGAGGACCCATCGTCCTTGTATCCCTTTCCCATGCGCTTCCACCACCTGTTGAAAAAGTGTCTGATCCTCGCGCAGGGTCGGCCTATGGCGTACACCCTTTGGCAGATCATGCTCAGAGGTTGCAGCGTCTGAAGCAGTTGAAATGCTGCCCTCAGGGGGACGGGGCGGGAGAGATAGCGTTGGAAGTTGGCCTAAAGCTTCGGCAGGATTCATATCGGTTGTTCCCGGGGTTCTCTTAAAAGGCTGAGACGTGCGATTGGTGTACCGAGAAGGGGAGAGATATCAAAGGAAACCGATAAAAATGTATAATTAAAACAAAAATATGTTACATTTATAACATTTAGGATCTAGCCTAGTGAGAACAGTCACCCAAGCAGTTGATGAGATCCTGGCGTTGTCAGCCGAGCTACGGTTTGGCTTTTCGAAGGGGCTTTTTAATCTCACCCAACTTGCCAAGTTCATTCGTCCGATGGTGGAAGCGCGGACCTTCAAGGAGGTGCGTGAGACTTCCTTGGTGATGGCACTCTCGCGGAGGCAGCGAGGTGCTGGAACGTCTGCGGCTCAGACAGCCGCACGCCAGTTTGCCGTGGAGAATCTCTCACTGCTTTCTAATCTTTCAGTGATGACCCTGCTGCGCTCTGATGAAAATCATCGGGCAGTTGAGCAGGTGTATACACGGCTTAAACGCAAAGGGTCCTTCTTTACCGTCTCAGAGGGCACCAGTGAGATAACGATTATATTCTCCTCAGAGTATCGTGCTGTAGTTTCCGATATACTGCCAGGTCGGCCTAAGTTGGCCCGTGATAAAGTCGCAGCGTTGAGTGTGCGGTTTAACGCGAAGTACCTTGAGGTGCCCGGACTGCTTTACAAGATCCTTGAGCAGATTGCGTTGCAGGGGGTGAATGTTATTGAGATCGCATCGACCTCGACTGAATTGATTGTGTATATCAATGAGAGCGATGTGCGGATTGCGTTTGATACGCTCCTTCGCGCATTTGTTGAACGGGCTCGGCGATCGGCGAGCTAGCCTGATTTAAACCGCTAGGATACCGGCTTTTGGGCGTCTTCGGCAGGGATGAGCTGCACAACAGGCTGGTCAGCAAAAAGGAGGGTGAGGTCCTGTCCAACGCTCATATACTGCTGGCGAGTGAGCGAGATATCGCATACATAATGTCGTCCGACGTACTCCCGTGCAACATGTAGTCCCTGCAACGGTATCCCAAGGGAGAGCGTGGATGATGCAAATAGAGCAGAGCTGCGAATCGCGCCACTATCAGCATCTATCCCCAATGGAGTTTGAATGCAGTGTGCGGGAGTAGGCAGATCTCCGAGTAACTCCACAAGTGGTTTTAGAAACGAAGGCTCACTGGTTCCCGGCGCGCTGACACCCAGGATGCAGTTGTGACAGGACTCAAGCAGCTGCGAGAGATCTTTCTCGTCGCCTGAAGGGGCCCAATCAAACACCGGCAACCCCATTTTGGTAAGAGGCTTTAGTTGCGCCTCAAGCTCTAGAGAGGGGCGCTGAGGTGGTGTAACCAGCACCACAACAGGATCTGCTCCGCCATTTGCAAGGTGGCGGATTGTGGCGAGCGCTATCCATCCTGGTAGGGAATCGGTTGCGAGAGCACAGATGCGGCCTCCAGCGGCGGAAAGACCTAAGGCAGCGCGCACCACCATCGCCATGCTGTAGGAGGCAGCCTCAGTGATCTGCTGTGCGGAGACACCGTAGTCTCGATGGAGCTCGCCCAACACACGCTCAAAAGAGAGTGCTGGTACCCCGCTTACGGGAACGCCGCCTTTGCTGAGGTACTGAGAGGTAGCTGGCTCATGCATTGGGGAAGCCTGGTCGGTCTGCTGCATCGCTCATATACTCCTATATCCAATTAGATGCGCAACTAGCCTAAAGCGCAGGTAAAAAACCCGAACCGGCAAACTCCGGGGCTGATCTGGGTCTAGCACCATCCCAATTTCTGGCCTATAGGTCTGAAAATACTAGACTTTTAGTGCTCTCGAGCTCCTGTTTCACGCGCGCATAGTTAGGCCCAAATCACTGCTCGCTGGGTTTCTCGATCTAACCCATCAAGGGGTGTGGCGCAAAGGGTGGGTTATTGGTGTTCCGTTGATACGGGGCGCATGCAGTGGAGGCGTTCTAAGCAGCAGCTGATGCACGCGTATGGGTTTTCTTTGGGAGTGTATATGGCATCCACTCTGCGTCTCCTAGTGCTTCCTAGCCTAGCTCGGGGATAGTTTTTGTGTGGTAAAACAGCTATTAGTCTACGCCTAGGTCAGCTGGGGCACAGAGCTCTAGTTTCGTTTGGCCTTCACTGTATGCACATACGTTTTGTGTGCAATTACTACGAGCAAGTGACTTTCCGTCGAGCAACCCATGTTGTGCATAACATCGGCTTGCTAGAAACAGGAGTGAAGGAAGATAACCGCTGAGATAGCAGTCGGGGATGAAGTAAATAGGTACACAGTATGAGGAAAGATCCAGTTATAGCAGTAGTAGGTGCCACGGGCCTTGTAGGGACCGAGATGATATCAGTGCTTGAGAGTCGCAAGGTACCGTGGAGCGAGGTGCGTCTTTTTGCCTCCGCTGACTCTGTTGGTGAGGTGTATCGGGTTGGCGCCGATGAGGTGGAGGTCAAGGAGTTAACTGCGGGCTGTTTCGCTGGAGTGGATATCGCCCTCTTTGCGACGTCGGCCGAGCTCTCGAAAGAGTTTGTGCCGCAAGCAGTTGAGGCAGGAGCGTATGCCATAGATAACTCAAGCTACTTTCGGATGCAGCAGGATGTGCCGCTGATTGTGCCGGAGGTGAATTGGTCGGCACTTAAGCCCGGGCAGCACCTGATTGCGAATCCAAACTGCTCTACGATTCAGCTTATGCCGGTCTTAAAGGCGATTCACGAGGCAGCAGGTCTAAAGCGCGTTGTGATTTCAAGCTACCAATCGGTATCAGGGGCGGGTAAAGCCGCTTTGGATGAGCTCTGGGGTCAAACCATAGCCGTTTTCAATCAACGCGAGCTTGAGATCGAAGAGTTCCCTCATCAGATCGCTTTTAACTGCATCCCTCAGATCGATCTGATCCTTGAAAATGGCTACACCAAGGAGGAAGCTAAGATTATCAACGAGAGCCGTAAGATTCTTGGTCTGCCAGAGCTGCGTATCACTGCCACGGCGGTGCGGGTGCCGGTGCTCCATTCCCATGCAGAGAGTGTGAATATCGAGACGGAGCGCCCGCTCTCTCCGGCGCAATGTATTGAGCTTTTGCAGGGGGCAGAGGGCTTAACGGTGTATTCCGACTCAGCGGAGTATCCGCTGCAGCTTGAGGTGACTGGCACGGATGAAATCCATGTTGGACGTATCCGAGCCGATGAGTCGGTGCCGCACGGGCTCAATATGTGGATAGTCGCCGACAATCTGCGCAAAGGTGCTGCTCTGAATGCAGTACAGATAGCAGAGCGGCTGATTCAAGCTGCATAGTCTAGCGAGCATCTGACCAGCTAGGGGATTCCTCCGATGCCAAACATTCGCCTCATCGTAGAGTATGATGGTGCGGCTTTCCACGGCTGGCAGCTACAGGTCGGGGTCGCAACGGTGCAGGGGGAGCTGCAGGCCGCTATTGAAACCTTCCTGCGCACATCGGTGTCATCGTTGTTGGCCTCGGGCAGAACCGACTCTGGTGTGCATGCCCGAGCTCAAGTGGTCACGTTCGTGGTGCCAGAGCTTCCTGATCTTGCGCGGCTTGCGTGGGGGGTCAGCAGTATTATGCGCGGGAAGCTTGCCGTGCTATCGGCTGAGGTGGTGCCAGATTCATTTCATCCCCGTGAGGACGCAGTCTCCAAGCGCTACCTCTATCGAATCATGCATCGCTACGCTCCGGCGGTGTTGGATCGCGGTCGAGTCTGGGAGGTGCAGCAACCGCTTGACCTTGAGCGGATGCTAGAGGGAGCAAAGCAGCTCATTGGAGAGCATGATTTTGCGGCTTTGCGTGCCGCAGGATGCACAGCTCGCACGACGGTGCGGACAATTTTTGAAAGTGAGCTCTCGTGTGTTGGGCCAGAGATAATCTATCGGGTGCGGGGATCGGGATTTTTGCGATACATGGTGCGCAATATTGTTGGTACCTTGGTGGGGCTTGGAGACGGCACTTTGTGCGATCGCTCGATGGCGCAGATCCTTGCCAGCAAAGACCGTGCGCAGGCTGGGGTAACAGCTCCTCCGTGCGGGCTCTATCTGGAGTCAGTGCAGTATGAGCAATGGAGGGATACGGCGACCGGGGGCACCTAAAAGAGGCCACTCCGGCGCACGATCCGCTGCAGCACAAAGATGCTGCCCTCAGCGAGATGCAGCAGTCCATCTGCCCCCTGCATGACCCAGGCAAGTAGAAATGTTGCGACAACAGTATTCATTGCCACCACATAGGTAAGCCCCACAAAATACCCGCCGCGGATTGTGGTGAGGTCGGTCTGGTATGGTGATACATCGCGGAAGTTTAGAAGCATATCAGCCCCAAAGGCTATACCTACCACCACCACAAGCACGACGGCGTCATGAGCCCAGAAGAGGTATGTTATCCCGAGGGTGGGAATCGTGCAGAGCGGCAGGCAGTACGGTGCGAGCGCAATGAAGGCGTTAAGGTGGGCGGTGTCCTTCGAGAATTCATAAGCGAAGTGTCCAGAGTCTCGCTCGATCTTCATCTCTTTGGCTTTGTTGCCAGCAAAGTTGGATGCAATTGAATGTTTTAGCTCATGCAAAAAAACAGAGAGATGGTTACGAATCAGGGCATGCGCCCCCCAAGCCCCAAGAAGAATACTTAGCATAAAGAGTACGAGCGACTTCAGAGCAGCATGGCTCAGGATCGTGGGTAGGAGTAGGGTATTGAGGACCGCGATAAAGATAAGACTTCCAAGCGAGGCAAAGAAAAAGAAGCCTCCGGTAGGACCGGAGTGTTTGGGTAGATCTTTCTTAAAGCGCCACATCTGATACTACGATAGGGCAGGTAGGTGAGATTGGCCAAGAGGGGTGTTCGCTGTAGAAATCAAGGCTCGACCTTTCGGGTCATTCCAGTTGAGGTTAGAGCCGGATTACAACCGATAATCTCGCGGTTTATTGTGAGAGGAACAGGGCTTTAGCAAGGGCCCAGGTGCTCACCTTGTACTTACCCGAGTTGATCTTTGATTTTATCCGCTCCACTTTCTTGCGACGCACGGTGGAGAGTTGCTTAATTAGTCTATCTGGTTCACTGCGGGTCATACCTGGTCTCGATAAATCACTCGCGGATTTTTTACCCTGTGTCGGGCCTTAGGCGA
>JBILUF010000215.1:0-4875 GCA_044371155.1 Bdellovibrionota bacterium | reverse complement strand
CGTACAAGGGTACAAAGACAGCGGCGGCGAATCGTGACAGGTTCTCGGCGTTACGGGGGAGAGAGCTGATCCTGGAAATCAACCTCGTGCTCTGCCGACAGTGCAGGAATCACACCTCAATACCCTGCTTTCGGAGCACATCATAGAGTGAGGTTTCGATACTCCATCTTGGATTACTCAGGAGCCCCTCGCGGCTATTCCAATCTAAGGTCGTCGTCTGGCAGATTGGATTGGCGGTGCCGCCTGAGCGGCCGTAGTATTCCACCCATGTCGTGTTTCTCGGATCAAGATCAAAGATATGGACGGCAGCGGTTGCTAGGTGCTCGATTGCCGAAGTCGGACCGACACCATACGACGCTGAATCTGTTTCAAATACCACGACTGCGCCGCCCTCAGGGCCCCTAAAAATCCGTATTCCAAGCTCGTTCTTGGGCTCCGAAAAAGCAAATCGCATTCTTCCTTGATGGATTAACCCGTCTTGGTTGTAACTGATTGGTGTCGAGTAGGGCGCGAAGTGCTGATAGGCCGTCAGTCCTGCTCCAAACTCAGATGGCAGAATCGATATATACTCAAAAAGATCAAGGGCCTTAATATTTTCGGCATGCTGGTATTTGATTGCTTGGTAAATCTTAGCGACAGTTTGAGTGACTTCTTTGCGTTTTTTCTCAGAGAGCGCGGGATGGCGGCTAAGTTCCTTAAGAGGGCCAATCGCTTTATCGGCTGATGCTCCTGCCTGCGCTAGCGCACCAAGCACATACAACCAGTCTGGCCTTGATAGAGTACCAATCGTGGTAGTTAGGAAATCAATCGCCTCAGGGGTGGCAATTTCACCAAGGGCGCTGAGACAAGCCCCTGATGTATAGGTAGGAATGTCGGATTGATTGGCAAGCTCTTTAAGCGTAGGCACGTATCGGGAACCTGAGTCCTTTAATCGTCCGATGGCCAGCGCAGCGTGGAGTTGTACCCATGGGTTTTTGACAGTCAGAAAGGAGTCGACTAGCGGGGTCAGTTTGTGGTGGGTTTGCGGCGAGAACTCGTCAAGGGCCTTGGTAATTTTGGCAATAGAAGCCGGATCGAGGTTTTCACCACGCTTGATTGCGGCAGCCCCCTCTAGCAATACCGGTTCGATATCGTTCTTTGCAAACATCTTATTCCTTCTGCCCTCTGAGAGGGATCGCGGCTGGCGTCCACTCCCGTCACAGTGCCGATAGTTTCCGCTCAAATCCACAAAACTTGGGCCCTAGTATAACGGATCCTCGGGGCTAAGCGAGCCTAGCAGGGGGCGGATCTCAGCCGGTAACTACCCCAAAACAGTACCCCAGACGGTCAGCATGCGGCTTTGGGCGTGGTGCCAACGGGTGCACGCTAGTTCTTTCGACTTTTGCCCCACCTCCCAGCCTCCCCTGGAGCCCTGCAGCCTCCCCTGGAGCCCTGCAAGCTTCCGCCATGACTAGCCCAGCCTCCCGTCTTGAATTCCACATTGGACGAGCTAGACTGCGTCGCAGCTAAGTAGAGGGGTTTATTCAATGAGTATCGAGCTAGGAACTGTTACTGCCACCGTCACTAACGGGGTTGCAACGATCTGTTTTTTTCATCCCCGCAGTAATTCCCTTCCCGGAGCACTGCTTCGCAAGATTGCCGCCGCCATCGATGAGGCGGGGGCAGATAGCTCTGTAAAGGTGGTGGTGCTTAAAAGTGACGGAGATAAAGCCTTTTGTGCCGGGGCCTCCTTTGATGAGCTCTGTGCGGTTAAGAATTTAGATGAAGCTCGGTATTTCTTTAGTGGCTTTGCCACTTTGATTTTGGCGATGCGTCGTTGCCCTAAGTTTGTGATCTGTAGGGTTCAGGGCAAGGCCGCTGGTGGTGGAGTGGGAGTAGCTGCAGCCGCGGATTACACCTTAGCAACCAAAGGTGCCTCGGCACGTCTCAGTGAGCTCGCTATCGGTATCGGCCCCTTCATTATCGGCCCCGCTGTGGAGCGCAAGATTGGGGCCGCTGCATTTGGTGAGATGGCGATCGATGCGGATTGGCGGGATGCGACATGGGCCAAAGCACGCGGACTGTATGTGGAGATTTTCGAGAACACGGCTGAGCTGGATGCGGCCGTGGAGGCGATGGCAACCAAGTTAGCTGGCTATCATGAGGCCGCCATGCGTAAGCTCAAGGCAGTATTGTGGGAAGGCACCGATCATTGGCCTGAGCTCTTGCCTGCCCGAGCCGCGATCACAGGCGAGTTGGCGCTAACCGAGTTTGTGCAAACAACTGTTGCCAGACTACAGGGACGATAGCCACGATAGGAAATTCCCACAGAGACTCAAGCGCCTAGCGCTGCGCGCCGTCATCCCAAGGAGTGAGAGGGTGCGGTATCCTCGGCGCCGGAGGGCTCATGGTCGGGCAGTATTGGGCAAGTGCGAGCGAGGAGCTTTTTCAAGTTCTGGAATCGAAAGCCTCGGGGCTCTCGCAGCAGGAGGCGCGCCTTCGCTTTAGGGTGTGGGGCGCTAATGAGCTCGGCAAGGGGCAGCGGATCACCCGTCTTGGTGTGCTGGCCAATCAGTTAAAAAACCCGCTGCTGTGGCTACTTGTATTCGCCTCTCTGGCCTCAATCCTTGCTGGCCAGTGGCTGGATGCAACGATTGTCATATTGATTTGGTAGCTAGTGTTGCGATCGGCTTTAGCCCGGAATAACCCGCCCGGCGCGCCAAGTTCCGTTGGGATAGTGATCCCCATCAGTCAGCGTTGCAACTGTTAAGAGGTAAAACCTTGAGGGTAACGCTTCCTCCTATGGACGAGGAAGTTGCTCGCACAACGATTTTCTTAAGCAAAGAGTTCTCCATGCAGGCCGCTTCTGTAATGATTGTCGAGGATAACTGCATCGTTGCGCAGGATCTAGCAGAACTAATTGAGGGGTTCGGTTTTGAGGTCTGTGCTGTATGTCACTCCCCCGAGCAAGCAATGCGGAGCGCCTCCCAGTGCACACCAGATGTTATCCTTATGGATATTGAGCTCGACGGAGCACTCTCTGGTATTGATTTGGCCGAGCGGATGAAGGAGCAAACAGCGGCAAGCCTGCTCTTTCTCTCAGGACACACCGAGCATGAGGTGTTGATGCGGGCAGGGAAGTCGCATGCAGATGGTTATATCCTTAAGCCATACGATCCACGCCAGCTAGCCATCTCGCTTCATATGGCCCTGACGCAACGTAGTCGCAAGCTGCAAGAGCTTGCTGCGAGTCCGGAGAAATTGATCCCAAATGCGGCAACAGAGCAGGTGCAACTCGGGCGAGATATCGCGAGGGAATGCGGCATAATCGGCTCTAGTGCGGCCATGCGCGATCTGCTCGAGGCCACAGCGCTGGTGGCACCCACAGATGTTGGGGTCCTTATTACCGGGGAGAATGGCACTGGTAAGGAGCTCGTCGCCGAGGCCCTTCATAAGGCCAGCCTGCGCTCAACGCGACCGTTTATCGGGATTAACTGCTCCGCGATTCCGAGCACTCTGCTGGAGAGCGCGCTGTTTGGCCATGCACGCGGTGCTTTCACTGGTGCGCATCGTGATCAAGAGGGGTTTTTGGAGCGAGCAGAGGGCGGAACTCTTTTCCTAGACGAGATTGGGGATGTATCGCCTGAGATTCAGGTAAAGCTCCTTCGGTTGCTGCAATCGAGGATCTATCACCGAGTTGGTGAGACCGAGATTCGTCAGGCTAATGTGCGAATCATCGCGGCCACCAATCGCGACCTACAGGAGCTAGTAGCCAGCGGTAGGATTCGCGAGGATTTCTTCTACCGAATCAATGTGTTTCCTATCGCTGTGCCTCCGCTGAGGGAACGAGAGGATGATATCGTTGAGATCGCTGAGCACTTTCGTGGTTCATTTAACAGGGTTTTTAACAAGAATATCCGCGGTTTCTCTGATGATGCCATCGCTGCGCTTCGAAAGTTTGGTTGGCCAGGGAATGTGCGCCAGCTTGAGAACGCTATCAAACGAGCCTTTGTAGTGGCCCCTGGCCCCGATATCGAGCTACACCATCTGCCCCCAGAGCTTGCAACCGGTCAATCTCGACAGGTCACTGATCGGCTCGTGTTTGCATCCACCGCGCATGTGCTCGAATCCGAGCGGGACCGAATCCTTGCTGCTCTTGCCAGGACCGGCGGCCACAAAGGAAAAGCTGCTGCCCTCCTTGGCTATAGCCGGATAACGCTTTGGAAGAAACTGACGAAACTCGGAATGGCCTCAGCCAGCAGCTCGGAACCTGGGCTAGCGGAGGATTCGAGCGAAATCGAGCCTCAGCCGTTAAGCAAAAGAGATCTATTTGAGAGGAACATGCCATGAGCGCACTACCCGAGATCCAGTCCGTCATGACCCTTTGCCCTCATTCCATCGGATTAGAGCAGGATATCGGCGAAGCCAGGCAGATGATGCGGGCGCACAAGATCCATCATCTACCAGTCTGCAGCTCCGGAGAGATTGTGGGGGTAATCTCCGATCGGGATATTCGCTACGCCACAGGCTGGACGAAGGCATCGGAGAGTAGGCTTAGGGTAGCTGATGTGTACATACCTGAGCCATACATGGTGCAGCCCACAGCGAAGCTCGATGCGGTGCTCACCTATATGGTAGAGGAGCAGATTGGGAGTGTCCTTGTGGCACTCAATAAGCATAAGCTCGTGGGAATATTCACTACTACCGATGCCAGCCGATACCTCGCAAAGCTTTTGCGAGACGCGGCTCTGAGATAGAGGCTTCGGATAGAGAGGGATGTATGCTCCGAAGTAGCTCCATAGCACTAGCCATCTCTATCATTATTGGTGCTGAGCTGGCCACAAGAGCAGCGCTACAGGCGGAATCCTTAAAACCTGTAATGTCGGCTACACTCCA
>JBILUF010000216.1:0-4875 GCA_044371155.1 Bdellovibrionota bacterium | reverse complement strand
TCCCCACAACAGCAGGTATCACTTCTTTGGCTCAGATCTTCCTGGCGGGGTTTTGTTCGCAAAGCATCTGTCCCTGAGTAAAATCATGTTCAGTAAGTATAGTAATTTTATCTCCTCGGGTGGGGGCGGGGCATGTGTTGGGCACAATATAAAATCCGGCAAGAGCCCGAAGGGGCTAGGAGATTTCAATGAGACGACCAACGATCAACTGTGCCTTACCAAAATTGGCGAGCGGTTTTCTCCGGTTGATGGGGGGAGGTTAAATATTACTGATCGAACCTATCGGGGGTTGGCCAAGGATCTAGACCTATTTTATGCGCTAGCGAATAGTCCGGCCGCGGCTGCCCAGCTGGGGCTTTTCGGTGGTGTCCTAAAGCCGCATACCTATCAGGAAAAAGTCGATAAGCTCTTAGTTCTGAGAAATGAAAAGCTCAAAGAGGAACAGCCCATCTGTGCATCGTTGCCCAATATTGTAAAACACAACGTTGAGTACGA
This sequence comes from Bdellovibrionota bacterium, assembly GCA_044371155.1. GTDB lineage: Bacteria > Bdellovibrionota_C > UBA2361 > UBA2361 > UBA2361 > CAZTER01. Next base: position 4,380 of record JBILUF010000216.1, on the reverse strand, counting down.
CCGAGCTAATGTAAAAGATGTTAAGTCTGGGGGAGCCAGCACCCATGAGATGTTCACCGCCTTTAGAGGTGCGTGGGGCCTTAAGGGAGTGGAAGATTCCTACTTTTATACGACGCCAGGTTGTCCGGGTGGTAGCTGTACCTCAACAGTAGCCTGCCCAGTGTGCAGCACTCCGTGTATTAATGGGATTGTTCGATTTGATCCTCCTCCGAATAATGGCTCTACTGCTGATTCGTTAGCATGGCCAAATAGAGGCTGCTTCAGGCTGGATTAGCGAGATTATGAAGATAGTACTGCGATGGTTTTTGCCCTCTCTAGTGTTGGTTGCTATTGGACCGAGCGCGAGTGTCGCTCAACAAGATGGCGAGAGTTTTTTTAAGCGGGATTTTGCTGGCGCTCCATTGGGTGAATCAGGAGGGCGAGGCAATAGCCAAAATGCGGAGCAGCCTCGTCGTGAAATGGCCCCAAGGCAGCCGACACCAGTGGCTAGCTTTGATGAGATAGGGGCGCCGTATGTCGAGAGCTCGGCCAGCAGTTCGCCGGCTACTTCGGGGGGTGAGGTGTTGCCAGAAATGTCTGCAGGGCGTAGCTCGGTGAATGCAGATGTTGGGCAATCAGAGTCGCAAGGGGCAAAGGTCAGCAGCATAGCTAATAGCGGTAGTGCTTCATCGCAAGTGTCAGCTGCACCCTCAGTTTCTTCAAAGCCGCCACAGTCGGAGTCTGATGACGCCAGTCGCGTTGGGGTAGGCGACAGTATGGGGCGAGGAATTAGGATTGAGCGGATTGGGTTGGTAGCGAATTTTCTAAATGAGGATCACGCGCTTGAGGCTTTGACGGCGTATAGAGAAGTGCTACTCGAGCATAGTCTTGAGCCGGGCACTATCTATATGATTGGGGTTACTCCTGGAATCATCATGGACGCTCTGGTCAATATGGTAAGAAGGCTGCAATTTTTAGGAGTGGGATTTGCCTCCAACCAGGTTTTGCCGCCTGTCCCTGTGAAGCTCTCACCATCGTGGATTGTAGAGACAGCCACAGGCCGCTACCTTGTTGAAGGCACGATGAATCTGGATAGATTCCTGAACGCTCGCGGAGAGTTTATAAAGCCAGGGGATGCGGAGCTGCCGCTTGGAGCAGAGACAGTTGCGCCAGAGGACTTGGTGGCAGCATCTTCGTCGTCGACGGAGCAACCAGCCAACTCAAATGATGCGACCTCAAGTGTAAAGCCGAACGCGAAGAGTGCTAGCGCGGGATCGAGCGCTGCAAGTTCTGAGCGCCAGGGGATAGTACCCGAGCTGCGCTAGCTCTGGTCCTCCAGCACGGGCTCTCTGCTGGTCATGAGGTTTCTCAAAAACTGGGAGCGATCCCTGCTCTGCGTCGCGGCGTCGACTGATTGGCAGCCCCAGCTACCCCTGCAGCTCCCGCTGGCTGAATCCATTGAGGGGCGCGTGCTCCGGAGAGACAGGCCGAAAAAGCCCCTCTTTGGTCTGCTTGGAGCGCGGATTCATGAGCCTCGGACGCGGCTTGGGAGGTTTCAATTTCTGATGGTAACCTACTGAAATGATGAGTCGTTTTGTGGGCAAAGAAAGCACTTAAGATTTTCTTAAGTAGTTCCGTCAAAAGCGTCATGGGGGACTGTAACAGTAACAGCAGAATCCCGCTCGCGGGCAATTGGCTGTAGCAGTAAGTGGATAAGCCCTTTCAAAAAGGGTAGTGCGGGAGAGATTCCAAGCACGGCCCCTACGAGATGCTACGGTACGAGATGCGAATCGACCAACTATCATCCTCCCGCATAACATCAGGCCAGGTGCTGAGTTCGACGGCGCGCGATGTCAGCGCAGAGATCCCATTGCAAGCTGTTCCTGTAGCCGTCCGTACGGAGCTTCAACAGAAAGGATCCGTGAGTGGCGTTGTAACCAATCGAGTCAGCGCTGTAGGCCAAGAGTCGGTGCAGGAGATTCGAGTTGGTAATGCAGTTATTCGGCTTAATCCGCCTCTGCCCCTTCGTGATGGTGAGCAGGTGACCTTACGCCTCAATGCAGATGCTGGAGCCGTGTTGATAGAGCAACGAGGTCAGGGGGATAGCCCAGCGCTGCCCCGTTCTGCTTCGGCTGCCTCGTGGAGTCGCGCGGGAAAGGCTCAGCAGGCACTGCAGATTCTAACTGATGCGCTCAAAGGCACGCTCTTACGGGTGCGGGGTGCCGCGGTGGACGCTGATGCGGCGAATTGGTTGCAGCAACACACTGCCCCAGTGCTGAATGCGGGGGATTTTGTAAGGCGCGAAACAGTTGTTGCAAAGATTACAGCGCTGCTTAGAGCTCTTCCTAAAGAGGCCACTGTAGGATCGGGTGCCAGAGAGAGTGGTGAGCGTTCATTGCTGCAGCTTGTAAGTGAGAGGCTCCTGAATGAGGCCGTAAGGCGAGGATTGAGTGATGCGGCCGAATCTGTGCGCGCGCTTGTTTTGCGGCCGAATACTAAGCCAGCCGAGCAGCAGCCTAAGCAATCTGCCCTTGGTAATTTGGCAGCGGTGTTGGCAGAGGCTGGATTATCGAACGCGACGAGTGAAGAGGTGATGCGCCAGGGGCTTAAGCAAACCCTGAGTGGCACGGCGCAGGAGGTCGAGCGGTTAAGAGATAGAGCTGCAGCGATTTCGGTGCAGAGCAGTGCGCTGAAGGATTTTCGAAGGCTTCTGGAAACGATCCAATCGCAGCTTAAAACTCCAGTCAGTGAAGGAGATCGAGCATTGCAGGAGCTTATAAAAAAGCTCGATAGCGCGCTAGCAGGTTTTGAGCAGCAGATGCCGAGCGATGCGGAGACCGACATCCGGCATACTTTGCGTGGCGCGCTCGAGGACCTTAGTAACTTAGTAAAGAGTGGTGGGGCAGTTCAGGATGCTGGAGACAGTGCCCTGTCGCCGCCCTTTATGCGCGCTGCAAGACAGCTTCAGGCTATGTTGCAGTTGCTCACAGAGCTTCCTGATGAGGCGTTGTTGGAACATCCCCAACTTTTTGGCAAAGGAGCGCTATCACTTGTTAACCTCAAAGCGCAGGTCGCAACGGCGGCGGATCGGGAACTCTTCGTTGCGATGCGGGAGTTTGAGCGACGCATCGCCGATGCTAGCGATAAGCCGCAGGCCATACGCGCTGAGGCGAGGGGCCTTTTGGACACAGTCACGCGAGTGCTCGATGGAAACAAGAGCACTGCTGCGATGGGGGGAGGTGCCGCTCGATCGCAGGTGCTTGGGGTCGGGCTTCAGGATGCCATCGGGCGGCTTCTCGAAGGCAGAGTTCTCTCGGCAGTTACGTCCGAGCGCGAGGGAGGTGCAGGTGCTCAATCTGCCGTGCGAGCAGGGCAGGAGGGGAGCTTTTCCAGTCTGCGAATTAGTGGTGCAGAGGCTGAGGGGATAGGTGTAGATGAATTTGTTAGTCCTGCCACCGCTATCCGCGAGTATCAACGAGCTGGGATTCAGCAAGTAGGGATGGAGGGGCGCAACTCTTTGCAGGCATTGCTGCGCGAGTTGATCCGTGACCCGCAATCAGGCCAGATCATCAAACTCCTAGCGCGTCTCTCGGGAGCAGAGCTACTAAATCTATCTGAGTCGGAGCGAGCTCTGGTTACCGAGTTGCAGCGGCTTGTGGGACCACTTCGAGCGGAGGTGGAGGAGGTCGCTCAGCAGTCAACCATACCGAAAGCTGAGCTTAAGAAGATTCTGAGCGAGCTAAAAGATGCCCTAGGATTGCAGCGAGCTGCCGACGCAATTTCAAAGAGAGATAGTGCGACTCGTCTATCCCTTGATAAGGTGCGTGGCATTCTCGAGGGACAGGTAGTTCTCAATCAAATGGCACCAGCGATGCAGTTAAAGGGAGAGGCGATGGCGATACTTCTTCCGTCGTTTCTGGGAGGGATGTTTGGGACGGTGCAGATAAAAAAATCCACTGATGATGATAAAAATCCAGCGGGCATAGACCAGTATCCGTTGCTTGATGAGGAAGACAGTGGGAGCGAGCCCTACAAAAGATTACAAGTTGCTCTGACTCTTCCAACTTTGGGTCCAGTCGAAGTTCATTTGGTGTATCGCGCAAGGGAGCTCGCTGCGCAGCTTGTTATTTTCAAGCCTCAGGCAGCCGCATGGATAGACGCTCGTATCGGAGCCTTAGAGGGCACCATAAGGAGTATGGGGTATCAGAAGATATCTCTTCAGGTTGTCCAGGGTGCCGAAGATCCGACACTGGAAGAGGCCAGGGATCTGGGGCCGTACTCCGGGATACAAGTGCGAAAGCAGCACATGGCAGGAAGCTTTGGCGCTCAGTCTAGAGGCGCCGTTTAGCACCCACCTTGGAATGGGCGCAGAGTCGTTAATCTAATCATGCCTCTGTATCG
>JBILUF010000214.1:0-4884 GCA_044371155.1 Bdellovibrionota bacterium | reverse complement strand
TGGTGCGCATGCAGATCTCGTATATTCCTCCAGATAGAATCTTTCTTGGCGGTCTCATCACCTACATGATCGGGGTTTTTGAGCATTTGTTGCCTAAATTCAGAAAAAAAGTTGGGGCGCACCAGGCGTGGGGCCGTGGGGCGCCAACCCGTGGGGCCGATTGGACGGGGAACCAGACAAACCAGTCGGTAAAAAGTTGGGGCGTGCCGGGCGACTGCTGACTGCCGACTGCCTACCGTGCACTCGGATCTACGTCGCTCGGTTTTTGGAAGCCGCGCTTAACAAATGAGAGAGCTAGGTCGGGGCCATAGTTGGCCTCTCTCCATGCTGCACAGGAATCTGGCGCTTGTTGTAGCGGCAGCCATGCCGCGGCCTCCTCTGCAGTGAATCCATAGCTACCCCAATCATACGCCAGGAGCGGCGAAGTCACACCGGCAGCTCGCCACTGCGAAGCCAGATCGGGGCTAAAATCAAATCCACTCCAACGCGCTGCGTCAGCGGGTGGGAAGCGGCGCTGGCTCCACTCCTGAGGCGCAGAGATTGCTAGCTCTTTTTCAAGGTATGCCTCACCTCCGCGATAGATTGACGCTAACTCTACTAGATCAACGAGCTGGATATTGAGCATCAAGCGCTGCCGTCCCCATACCCGCCCCATGACCTGCTCCTGCTGGGCACTGAGCTCTTTGCGATACATCGCCGCATAGTATTCACGGTCAAAGCCCTCGAGTATCTGCATCGAGGCCTTTGCAACAGCCTCGAAATCAGCAAGGTTGGGTAAGTTCATCAGTCGGGCTAGATCAAAAAGCCCCTGTTTAAAGAAATTCTCTGCCACCAGCCCACGCCGCACTACTCCAAACGCAAAGCGGCGATGCTCGCGTGTCATCCCCTCAAAATTACTCGGCATACTACGGCAACGAGAGATCAGAGTGCGGCTGCGCTGCACTAGGTCATCAAGCATTCGCACAGCCCGCTGGGCATCAAAAGTCTCTGGACTTGTCCAGCTAGCAGAGAAGGCATAGGCCCCCTCCCCCATCGCCTGATACAGCTCCAATGCCGCTTTCAGGGTAGTGCGCGCTTGGCCCACCGCCTCATCAGAGATCTCTGGGGACCCCAGCTCCTTTAAAGCCTCTAAGAAAAATACCTCGCCATGCGCAGTCGCCTGAAGATAATTCAAGATGCGATGGCTTAGCTCAAGATCAGCTCGCTGTGCGTCAAGGTTCATTACCGATGACCTGTATGGATAGTCACCTACAGGATATCATCCAGGGCAAAAACCCGCAGCGGTTATTTGATTGTAATGTCCGCGGGGGATCTCTTCGCAGGGGCATTTGGAAGCAGCCCTAGGGCCTACAACCTGACCCGATGCAAGGTCGCCCCGGTACTAAAGGTTGGAGTAGCTTCGAGCTCATATGTGGCACCCTAAAACTCTTGCGAGCAGTTTAGGGAGGCAGCCGCCTCGTTTCGTAGGGCGGCTGCCTATCTGCACGCACAAAGCCTAGCTACTATAGCCCTGGGCCTGGGATACAGGAGCGAATTAGCTTCTGGGCCCCTTCAACCGCCGCAAGCGCCGCAGCCGAGTTGGTCTGCGCCTCTAGAATTGTCTGGCCTGTAAGAATGGCTGAGTCTATCTGAAGTGAAGCTGGGTCAAAAATTGACTGGATAAACTGAGCAGTTTGACCTCCAGCAAGCGCGGGAATCATCTCTGAGCCGATTATCTTTATCTCCTCTCTCGTGTAAGCAAACTGGGCGTGGAGTTGCCTTCTCCCTTGGAGCGACTCAACGGTCTGCAAAGCAGCTTGGGCCTGCCGAGATAAATCACTGAGGATCGGCAGCACAGCGCGGGCCTGTTGTCGCACGATCTTAAGATCGGCCAGATTGAATCCACCAAAACAGTTGGCAGAGTCCACCGCCACAAACGGCACACGGTCCCAAGAGGTAGCAAAGCAAAGCGGTAATGACGCTATCGCATCATTGATCGTATCAAGGGCATTGCGAGAGAGAACTTGTGACTCCTCCTCAGTGGCTCCGACAAAACCTGTAATACTATTGAGCCCAAGGTTCTGGGCATCAATCACATCTCCGATAAAGCTCTGAGAACGGGCTGACAACCATGGCCGCGGGTGATCCCCGTAACTGTTAAGAACACCACGCCAGGCAGATAGCTCATTGAACATGGCATAACGCATCGGATTAGTTACCCCATTCGAGGCCGAGCGCTGGGCGAGGTCTGCCATGCGTTGAAGGATCGGACGAGCTGCCGGCAATACGGCTAAAATCTGAGTTCGCTCAGCACGGGCATACCCAACTGAGCAGGTTTGAGCATCTGCCGTGGTGTGCCCCACCACCGCTGCAAGGATAAGAGTCACCACTAATCCGGATCTAAATCGCATACACTGCCTCCTTAACTTAACTAAACTTTCTAAAGAACCGCTTCCGTATGGAAGCCCTGGGAGGCTAGCACCAAGCAGGGCTGCTAACGTAGTAGGGATTTTTTGGCAGAGTGCCTCCGTTTAGCTTAAGGCCTTGAATATGCTTGTAAATATCTATAGCTCGGAGCCCTATAAAATCCTGACAGCTAAAACTCCTCCTAGCCTAATCGGAGTTTGCGCTCGAGATTTGAGCGGAATCTGCCAAAAAAGTTGGGACGCACCAGGCAAGAGTGCCAAGAGTGCCAGATGAAAGCAAACGCCTGGCACTCCCCAAAAAAGTTGGGGCGTACCAGGCGTGGAGCTGGCCGCGGCAAATATGGGAGGCAGTGGAGCCTTAAGCCCTTACTTATACTCGTCGATTGGCAGGCAGCTGCAAACCAAATTGCGGTCGCCGTAGTTACCATCCACACGAGCCACTGCCGGCCAGAACTTGGCCTCGCGAGTGAACTTGGTGGGGAACGCTGCCACTTCACGTGAATACGGCCGGGTCCACTCACTGACAGTGACTGCCAAGGCGGTGTGCGGCGCATTCTTCAGCGGGTTATTAAGCTTGTCACTCCTGCCCTCTTCGATCGCGCGGATCTCTTCTCGAATCGCAATCATCGCATCACAGAACCGATCGAGCTCGGCTTTACTCTCGCTCTCGGTGGGCTCCACCATCAAGGTGCCCGCTACTGGGAACGAAACTGTTGGAGCGTGGAAGCCATAGTCCATCAATCGCTTCGCAACGTCTTCTACCTCGACTCCACTGGTGCGCTTAATCTCACGCAGATCGAGGATGCACTCGTGCGCCACATACCCCTCAGTGCCTCGGTACAGGGTCGGATAATGCGGCTCAAGTCGCTTCGAGATATAGTTTGCACTCAGGATCGCATTCTCGGTGGCACGTCGCAGCCCATCAGATCCCATCATCACCATATAGGCCCACGAGATCACAAGGATGCTCGCACTGCCCCACGGCGCAGCCGACACCGGCCCCACCTTGGCAGTCGATGACGCCTGCACACCGTTATCTACCAACGGATGAGTTGGCAAAAACGGTGCTAGGTGCTTACGCACTGCAATCGGCCCCATTCCTGGGCCACCGCCGCCGTGTGGGATACAGAAGGTCTTATGCAGATTGATGTGACACACATCCGCTCCGATATCGACCGGGCGACACACGCCGACAAGCGCGTTTAGATTCGCGCCGTCCATATACACCTGCCCACCAGCGGAGTGCACGATCTCACACACCTCGGTGATCCCTGCCTCAAACACACCGTGGGTGGATGGATAAGTGGCCATCAAGCAAGCAACCTTATTGCCGTGCTCTGCGACTTTCGCCCTTAGGTCAGCGATATCGATGTTACCCTTATCGTCGCATTCGACTACTACCACCTTAAATCCAGCCATCACCGCACTAGCGGGATTGGTGCCGTGCGCTGACTTTGGAATCAAGCATATACGCCGCTCGGTGTCGCCGCGCTCATCGTGATACCCACGAATAGACAACAACCCAGCGTACTCACCTTGCGAGCCAGCATTGGGCTGCAGTGACACAGCATCAAACCCAGTCACCGCACACAACATCTGCTCAAGGTCAGCAAACATTCTGTGATATCCGCGCGCCTGTTCAGACGGCGCAAACGGATGGAGCGACCCCACCTCCGGCCAGGTGACCGGGATCATCTCAGAAGTAGCATTGAGCTTCATCGTACATGAGCCCAGCGGAATCATCGCTGTAGCAAGGGAGAGATCCCGTGACTCAAGGCGACGCACATACCGCAAGAAATCTGTCTCGGAGTGATACCGATTAAATACCGGGTGAGTAAGGATCGTCGAGCTGCGCTTCAAAGCTGCTGGCAACGCTCCAGCCATGGCACTGCCGGCTTTTGCTCCAAACACCTCACAAAGGAGCTTTAGCTCCTCCTCGGTGGTGGCCTCATCTAAGGTGACGCTTACGCCAAACTCCGCCGGGCGAAGGTTAATCCCGCGGTGCGCGGCCTTCTCCAACACCGCCGCACGCTCTGCAGCCGAGAGCTTCACCGAGACAGTATCAAAGAACTCCTCGGACAGAAGACTCTTACCAGCGCCCTTAATGGCACCAGCCAAGCGACGAGTGAACTCATGCACACGGGTGGCGATACGGGTAAGCCCCTTTGGCCCGTGATACACGGCGTACATCCCAGCGATATTGGCAAGCAGCACCTGCGCCGTGCAGATGTTGCTGGTAGCCTTCTCGCGCCGGATATGTTGCTCACGGGTTTGCAGCGCCAACCGCAGCGCTGGATTGCCGGCAGCGTCCTTTGACACACCGATAAGCCGCCCTGGCATCAAGCGCTTAAACTCATCCTTAGTGGCAAAAAACGCCGCATGTGGGCCACCGAATCCAAGCGGCACACCAAAACGCTGCGATGAACCCACCGCAATATCGGCACCGAGCTCCCCAGGGGAAGTAAGCAGCACTAGCGAT
>JBILUF010000213.1:0-4885 GCA_044371155.1 Bdellovibrionota bacterium | reverse complement strand
TGAAGGAGTTCCCTGTGAAGCACACCATGACCGAGCTTCAGATCAAATGGTTTAAGGCCGGCTCAGCGCTCAATTCGTTAAAGCCCAAGTGAGCCAAAGATAGGGGATGACCACCTTTGCCCACACCTTTGCATATCAAGTCCTAAGAGCCTATTGGTGGGTGAGGCGCCCACTTACCCTGGGCGTAAAGGCGGTGCTGTTGGACGAAGAAAATAGGGTGCTGCTAGTGCGGCATACCTATCAGCCAGGCTGGCATCTGCCCGGTGGTGGAGTGAAGAAAAAAGAGACCCTCGCCGATGCCGCAGTCCGTGAAGTGCGTGAGGAGACCGGGCACCTAGTGCACGATACGGCTCCTCAGATGTTTGGGGTGTACTCGAATTTTGCGGAGTCAAAAAGCGACCATGTCGCAGTGTTTGTCTTTCGTAGCTGGGAGGTGATCCCTGAGGCGCCCAGGAGCCCAGAGATCATGGAGTATCAGTTTTTTCCGGCTCAAGCGTTGCCCCACGGCACGACCGCCGCCACCCATCGCCGACTACAAGAGATCCTGTGTGGGGCAAAGCGTGAGGTGGGGTGGTAGGGGAGGAGTATGCGGTCGACCCCAGCCTCGCACTGGCCGATAGCTCGATTCGTGTCGCACCAAAAGGCTCTGCCCCATCGATGGCAAAATTCCTTGAATACGACTGTCCAAATATGCCGCCGCAGAGGGCCTTGGAAAAAACTATCCTCTTTCTCGAGCAGCTGACCTATTCTAGCGCTGTTGCCTGCAAGGGATAGCAAACCTTGAGAATTGACTCAGACGGTATCGAGTTCAGGAATGCATATGGATAACAGTGGCCCATTTCGTCCGGGGGATCTTCCGATTGTTGATGGCAAGGTCTATCATCTGGCTCTATCGCCGGAGCAGTTCTCTCCGGATATCATAATCGTTGGCGATCCGGCCCGGGCTGAGGGGCTTGCTGCTGAGTTCTTTGAAAAGACCCTACACACCACTATGCACCGCGGGCTCTTTAGCGCGCTAGGGGTTGTGCGGGGCACTGGGCAGCGTGTGCTTATCACGACAAGTGGAATGGGTACCTCCTCGCTTGAGATTGTGCTTAATGAGCTTGTGGCTCTCAATGAGATCGACTTTGCCTCTGTCACTCGCAAGCGACGGTTTCCAAAAATTAACATCATTCGGGTGGGCACCTCGGGTGCAATCCGAGAATCGACTGTGCCCGGAACGGTAATCGTCACGGAGTGGAGTGTGGGGCTTGATGGCACTGGGCTAGCGTATCAGACGCATGAGTCGCCGGATGCGCGGGAGTTAGAGTCGGTGGTTGCTGAGGCGCTGCTTGCCAAGACCGCTGATGATGCCAGGTTTCGCGGGGCGATCCGTCCGTATGCTACCCGCGTATCACCGCAGGTGTCAGGCTTGCTGGCGCAGGGGTGCCAAAAGTACTCGGTTGCATATCAGGTCGGGATTACAGTTTCAGCCGGAGGATTTTTCGGAAATCAAGGCCGCGATATCTCCAGAGTGCCGCTGACAGTGCCAGATCTGGATCGAGTATTTGCTAATCTTGCGCCTCGGCAGGGACAGTTTCTTAACTTTGAGATGGAGGGGTCGTTCCTGCATCTTTTTATGAATGCACTTGGATATAATGCCGGGACGATCTGTGTGGCGATAGCGAATCGGCACGCAGACACCTTTGCCTTCGACTATGGTGCGGTGGTGAAGCGCGCTGCGGAAGCTGCCATCTATGCACTCCAGGAGCTACGGCTGCGGTGTGATAGCGGTGCTGAGGGTGCCTAGTGAGTGTAAGGCCGCATAGTCTGATGAGGTGCTGCGCTCTAGAGTCGGCATATCAATACTGCCAATAACTCCCCTAGAGGTTTTTTCGGCAGATGAGGGGAATTAAAGGGTTAGCCCTGGATTTTGGGGGTGCCGAGGCATGATTAAGATTCGTGGTTTTGATACCCTAGGGCTGGGAGCGGGCCGTATTAGAACCTCCCTTAAAGAGATAGTTCTTAGTGTCTCTGTCGCCGTGTCTCTGTCACCGTGTCTCTGTCACCGTTTCTCTGTCACCGTGTCTCTGTCACCGCTTTGCTCGTTGATTTGAATTTTGGCTTTTTGATGTAAGGCATATGAAACAGGTAGTAAACAATCCGTTACAAAAACCCTCCATTCTCTCCCAAGTCGATCCTACTTGGACCGAGAAGGATGTTTTAGCGTTTTGTCTGGATAAAGCGCTGCATGCTCAAAGTAATGAAGATCGACATGAGGCAGCTTTGGCTTTGGGAGCTAGGTTTGGTGACAAGGCTGTAACAGAGCTAGTAACCTACTTACAGGGAGAGGCCAAAGACGCAGAGCCCCAACGCATCAGAGCTGTGGTGGCCCTGGGCGCGGTCTCTCAGTATTCAGAGGACGCTGATCGGGCACTTGCCGAGTTGGCGTTGGCCGATAGCAGTGAGAAAATAAGAAGGAGTGCTAGCCTCTCGATTGCATCGAGCGAGATCGCTCTTCAAATTGTAAGTGGAGCGATGTCAGTGGTGTATCCGCTCGAGCGTCGTATGAATGCGGTGCGCGCACTGGGGGTATGCGGTGAGAGGGGTCTTTCAGGGCTACGATTGGCCCTTGCTGATAAGGATGTCAAAGTCCAGGGGCTTGCCGTTGAGGAGCTCGGGCGAATCGCATTGCTATGCCTCGACGCTGAGAGGCATCTTAAGAGAGCCAGCGAGCTACCTGATCCGAAGGTGAGTGAAGCAGCCAAGCAGTGGCTGCAAGTTCTTGGTCACCGCAGGATAGGTGATTGTTCTGAGGATTGAGTACTCGTAACGAGAAAGAGCCTTCCTTAATTATTTGCCTGCCCTTAGAAAACGCGGTAGTTGAGCGTCATGACTCATAGATCCGCCAATCGCCTTGCCAGCGAGAAAAGCCCCTACCTGTTGCAGCATCAGTTTAACCCGGTGCAGTGGTATCCGTGGGGGGATGAGGCGTTCGCGGCAGCGCGCTTGCAAGATAAGCCAATGTTTCTCTCGATAGGATACTCCACCTGCTACTGGTGTCATGTGATGGAGGGAGACTCCTTTGAACGCGACGAAGTCGCAGCTGTGCTTAATCGTGACTTTATCTGCATCAAAGTCGACCGCGAGGAGCGGCCCGATGTTGACCAGATCTATATGGATGTGGTGGTGGGGCTCACTGGGCATGGCGGCTGGCCGATGAGTGTATTCCTCACACCTGAAGGTAAGCCGTTCTGGGGTGGGACCTTTTTCTGGCGAGCGCAGTTCCTACGAATACTGGAGGGGCTTTCTAAAGCCTGGAATACGGACAGAAGAACGGTGGTGGGCTCGGCCGATTCTATCGCGGCGGTGGTGGCCGAGGAGCATGACTACAGCGATGCCGGGGCTGCAAGTTCTGAGATTCTGAGCGCTGCCGCAGAGGCGCTCATGGCTAATTATGACTCAGAGTGGGGAGGTTTTGGGTCCGCACCGAAGTTTCCACCTTCGCAGCAGCTTCGCGCTCTGCTGCGCCAGTACCGCTCCACACAAAACCCTCCGCTGCTCTCGGCGGTAACCCACACGCTAGACTGTATGCTTAGAGGCGGGATCTATGATCAGCTTGGCGGGGGCTTTGCGCGCTACTCCACCGATGAGCGCTGGCTGGTGCCGCATTTTGAAAAGATGCTCTACGATAATGCTTTACTTGTGGTGACCCTGTTGGAGGCCTTTGAGTGTAGCGGGGCTGAGCATTATAAGCAGGGGGCCTGCGAAACGCTGGATTTTATCCTCCGTGAGATGCGCAGTAGTGACGGAGGGTTCTTCTCAGCACTCGATGCAGGTGAGGTGGATAAGGAAGGGGAGTTCTACGTTTTTGAGTATCAGGAGCTGTTGCAGGTCGTTACCTCGGAGGAGTTCGCACTTTTGCAGCGAGCCTTTGATATCCGTCCGGAGGGGAACTTCGAAGAAAAAATTGTGCTGGCAGTTCGCGGAGAGTTCGCGTGGGCTGAATACCACGCGGCCAGCATGACCGCACTTCGGGCAAAGCTCCTTCACTACCGCAGCAGTCGAGTGCGACCGCATACCGATGATAAAGTTCTCACAAGCTGGAACGGCCTAGCCCTTGGAGCGTTTGCAAAGGCTGCGCGTGTTTTGCGGTCGAAGGAATACCTTGCGGCGGCCATCCAAGCTGCGGAGTTTTTGCAGGGGCGCTGCTGGAATGGGCAGGCTCTTGCGCATCGCTATCGCGACGGGGAGGCGATGGCGCAAGGATTCCTTGAGGATTATGCCTACCTCATCGAAGGGCTTATTTCTCTATATGAGGCTGGTTTTGAGGAGCGTTGGCTGCTCTGGGCGCGAGATCTCCAAAAAACGCAGGATGAGCTGTTCTGGGACGCAGTCCACGGGGGATATTTTGTGAGCACGGCAGCGGAGCTAATCGCCAAGAAGAAAGAGCTCATGGACGGGGCACTGCCCGCAGCCCAGTCGGTGGCGTATGCCAATCTGCTAAGGCTTAACGGATTTTTCCCAGAGGATCGCTTTGATCTGCGATCTGAAGCGCTGCGACGCAGCGTGTGGGGGGCAGTGTGCCGCCATCCAGCGGGATTTAGTAGCATCCTTCGGGGCGTTGATTTTTTGCTGGCTCCTCCCAAAGAGATTGCTATCGTGTTACCGCAAGGGGTGAGCCCCTGGGATGAACCGATGGTGCAGGCTGCAAGTGGAATTAGAAGTTGGCAGAGTGTGCTTGCTGTTTACAATCAGGGCGGGCAAACTCAGATTCCCTTGCTACAAGGTCGCAATGCTGTTGAGGGAAAGGCGACTGCATTTATTTGCGCCGCACATGTGTGCCGTGAGCCACTGGTGGATGTAGAGAGTTTTACAAAGGCAGTTAGGACCCCATGAAAAATGA
>JBILUF010000212.1:0-4898 GCA_044371155.1 Bdellovibrionota bacterium | reverse complement strand
ACCAGGCTGCATGTTCTTCTTCATATTGCCAAACATCATCGTCACCCGCAGATGCGACAAAAATCGGACATTGAATGTTCGTGATGTCAATATCTCGATTTAATATCATCCCGTCATCCAGAATCCATGCTGGGGTGGACTTGTTTTTGAGTTCCTGCTGAGTAGCCCCATTGGCACTGAATGCCCCGTTTGCCCATCTCGAGGGGACGATGGCGCAAAGGGCTGCGAACGAATCCGGATAGGTCTCGCCTAATAGAAGCGCTAACTCACCACCACGGGAGGCGCCGAGAAGGGCAGGTTTTGCTCGCGGTAAGACACCGCGATGTTCAGAGAGGTATTTTATTACCGACTGGAACTGGTTGATCGAGATGTTAGCAAGGTCATCTGGAACCCCTCCCCAATCATCCAGCGCGCACCAACTTGTATTGCCATTCCAGTTTACCCCGTGTGCGTTGCGCCCCCTATGATGAGCCACCCCCAGCGCCACATACCCACGGTCGGCCCATTCGCCTACGTTTCTTTTCCAGATTCCCCCCTCCGAGCCACCCAGAATGATGAGCCCGGGGTAGCGCTCACCCTCTTTATAATCTTTGGGGAGGGCAAGATATCCTCTTAGATTTGGAGCGCCGTCTATATCAAGCTCGCCTACTTGTGGCTGGCGGAGGGACTGCTCTCTGAGGTTGATACTCGACGAGGCCTCATCGGGGCTAAGATTTCTCCTAATCTCACCTCTATGAATCATAACGCTCGCCCTTTCACCGTTTCGTTAAGGGTACTGACGGTTGGTGAGCTAAGCAACTAAATCCCCGATAAGCGGACTGTATGCTGCTTTCGTCTCTGAATCCTAATACGTTAGGAGCAAATAGAGGCAACTGAGATAGTGAGTGTAGTTCTAGCGAGTGGGTGGGGGCGCGCCCTGGACCATCGAAAAATGCCCCAAGATGTGCCTTTTGCCGCAGAGAGCAGCATAATATGGGGTAGAGGTAAGCCTAAAAGGATATGAAGTGTTTGTTGTTGCTCCCCATCAGCCACCCCCAGCGATCGTATCTCCGATGCCTGAGCGTAGCATGGAAGGGGCAGCGCTACCGACTGTGGTGCTTGATTTGCCATTGCAGTCGCTTTCTCTTAAGGAGGTCATGAGGTTGCCAGAGGTGCTCGCCTCAGTGGCAAAATCTCCGTATACGACGCTCTCTGCTATCGAGCTCTCGAGTCGTACAGACACGGAGCTTGTAACTCAAGCTGTTGCGCGAATGAAAGAGGGCCTCGATGGGCTCACAGATCGTGAGATTAAAAATATCCGCGAGGGGCTCGCTATCGTTGAGGGCCGTTCAAGCGATCCATTTGCGATCTCCCTAGCTAGGCTCTATCAGGTCCTTCCTACCGAGCAGGCCACCCCCGAGCTCGTGCGAGCTCCGGATTGTACCGCGCTATTTCGTGCCAAGTATGGCAGCGTGGCTATCGCTCCGGTCGCCGGAGCCGTCTATCCACCGGAGACGATGAAGTTGTTCTCAGCGCTACAATCTATTCTTGATCTACTTCCCAACCAGGAAGCGGCCCAGCTGTTACAGTCGCGCGGGGAGCGGGCCCGGTTCTCGGAATTGACCGAGAAGACCTTCGAGAAGGAGGGGCAGGGAATGCCAAAAGAGATCGTACTCCAGGCGCGGGGCGAACTAGATCAGATGGTTTCCGATATTGGAGCAAAGCTTGATAGATTGAGCGATCTGCAGCTACCGCTCTCTCCAGAGCGAGTTCTGACACTCATCTATAACCACATCAACTCGGTCTATCGGTGTAGGGACTATGAGCAGCACTATCTGCTTGATGGCCTGGCTAGCCACACATTCGATTGCGATATCTATGCGAAGGTATTTTGTGAGGTTGGTCATCGCCACGGGATACCGATTCGGGCGCTGTATATCGCTGGGCTAGAGAACGGTAGTAAAGTAGGGCACTGTATGCCTTGTCTCGTAGTGAGAAGCGGAGCCGGAAACAAACTATCTATCTTTGAAACACGCTCGGCGATCGAGAGGCTTCCCGATGGGGCTGAGCGACGAATGTATAAGAGTCTTGACGAGATCCGGGAGCGCATCAACAAGATTGCTGGTCGCGAGGTTATCGGCGAGGCAGATAAGCCATTTTTGGGGTCCGATGAATTCATTCTCTACCAGGTGCGCTCACGAAATCTCGGCGTAGCTTCCAACTCTGGGAAAGCCGCCGCCGAGACTGCGCCAGTTGATTCTTCGGCATCAACCGTTAGTGGTCCAAAGCGCCAGGAGTAGCGCCTATTCATCTTCGTAGTGCATATTAGGGGATTGAGCTTCGTCTCCCTCTCCCATCGTGAGCCGATTCTCTGAGTTGTCTGAGTGGTAATACTCAGGCTCGTGTGGAGGAGGGGGATTCGGTTGCTTGTGCGTTTGCGGGGCAGCAGTTGTTACGGCGGGCTTGCCCTGGCCTGGCACCTTGTGGCGCTGACCTCCCCGAAATCGGGATTTATTCTTTATCTTGGCGATGTATTTCACGGTTGCTCCATTCCGCTAGGCACCTTCTGCATTGAACGAACCGACCTTTTGCATGATGCCGAAGCAAGCTCCGAAAATGGGATGACCGCAGTTAGTGCTTGTTAGTGCGCATTGGCGAGAGATTGAATGGGGCCGGCATGGAGGGTTTTTTGAGCCAGGCTGCGCTCAATTTTTGGCAAAAAATCATTCGCCCGGTAGCTATCTATGTTTGCGGCGAAGCAGGGTTGATTTCAATGCTAGAGCTTGCGGCTGTCTCTGCACCAGGGTCACTAAAAGGTAAACAACGCCGAAGAGAAGCAACACCACCAGCGGTTGGAGAATCCCATGTAAGGCCCCTGCGATGCTGCCAGTGAGGATAATCTTTGCGCCCCAAGCTGCTGCCAACGCAAGAGCCCCAGCTGCCCATAGGGCAAGCTTTTGTCGCACCCCGATGCTGATTGGACCGATCTTCTTACTAAGGGCCGCCTGCAAGAGGTAGCACTCAATCCATCCCGCTAGTCCGGCCGCGAGAGTTAGAGCAGCTACTCCCCAGCGCGATTCGAGGCCGAGCAAGGTAGGGAGTTTTAGCGCCGCTAAAGTTCCCAGTGCGATCGACAATGTAACCCGAATTATTGCAAAACGGAGCGGGGTGCGGGTGTCTTGTAGCGCATAGAATGCAGAGGCAAACAGACGACCCATCGTTGCGGCAAGTAATCCTACTGCAGAGCCTGCAAGTATCCCCCAGACATACAGCCCATCTGCTGCGGTAAATTTCCCGGACTGATACAGAAGGCATGCGATTACATCTCCTAGCCCCAAAAATGCGGCAGCTGAGGGGACAACAAAGAATGCGAGGCGCTCTAGTGAGCGTTGCATCCGCTCATTAAGCCGCGCTTTCCACCCGTCCTCTGAGCTACTCAGGGCTGACATAGTGGGAAGCTCTGCTGCAGAGATCGACATCCCGAATAAGCTAATCGGAAGAAGGTAGATAGTCTGGGCATAGACTAATCCCGCCACGGCACCAGTGGGTAAAAGGCTCGCGATTATACTGTCGATGAAGGCAGAGATCTGTACTACTCCGCGGCCAATCACCACCGGAATAAAATTGGTAAAAACCGATCGAGCGGCTGCTAGACCTGAGCGCAGAGAGGTTCCACCATCGCTAAGCAGAGCCTTGGTGCTCGGGAGCTGCACGACGGTCTGAAGGAGGCTGCCGAGCACTACCCCATATCCCGATAGTATCGCTAGTTGGTAGTGTTCCGCTGAACCTCCAAACCACCACAGAGCGAAAATGATGGTGAGGTTCCATAGCACAGGAGCGCTGTAGGAGAGGAAAAATCGGCCGTGCGTGTTAAGAACTCCTAAACACCATGCTGATAGCACAAGGAGTCCTGCGCTTGGGAAAAATATCCGAACCAGTTCGATAGTCGCTGCCCGCTTCTCTCCCTCAAAGCCGGGCGTGATAAGGTCAATCAAGAGCGGGGTCAGCCAAATACCTATTCCGCTAAGAATCAGGACTAACAAGAACAGCCAAAGCCCTACCACCACTGCAACGCTTCGAGCCTCATCATGACGTCCTTCAGCCCTGAGCTTGGCATATACCGGGATAAATGAGGCAGAGAGAACCCCTTCACCAAAGAGATTCTGGAGAAAATTAGGGATGCGAAGTGCTGCCTTAAAGACATCGGCGGCGTCGGAGCTACCAAAGTAATGGGCGAAGACCCGCTCTCGAATGAGCCCGGCGATGCGACTAAGCAGTATCCCAGCGCTTACTAAGAAGGCGCCGCGGCTGGAGGAATGGTCCTTTTTGGTGGTCGGCGAAGAGGGGTTCACATCATGGGAGGGGTAGTCGGTTTTGGTAAGTGTAAGACGGGTTTGGCGGGGTGAAAAGGGGGGCAGTTTCCCCCAAAGATACTAAAATGGTTAAAGTTGTCGGTAGTTGGTTCACTCACTGGTAGGAGGATGTTTTAATTGCCTACATTCTCTCATAGGCCGTCGTTACCCTCATCACTTTGAGGTGTGAAGAATACTGGTCTGACAAATTATTTGTCCGTGCTGCTGTCTTTTTTGGGGTCGCAATCACAGCCTTTGGACGAGCGAGCGCTCATTGTGTTGATCCAATGCAGGAGATTGAGGACGAATAAGCCCTGATTGCTAAGGAGTGGGTCTGAACTTATATAAAGCGCGATAAAGCTGGAAGCGCTACCCACAAAAAGCCAGGGGGCTCTAAGAAACTCGGCGTAGTATGCTGGAATAAAAAACAAGACGCCGTACGGTCTGAGGCGGGGAGTTATCATAGCGATGGTCCAAAGTGCCAGAATTATCTGGTCAGCCAGGGTCATCTTGGGCCCTCGATATAACCTCAGCAAGAAGAGTGTAAAAACAAAGATTGACCACCCC
>JBILUF010000004.1:0-15986 GCA_044371155.1 Bdellovibrionota bacterium | reverse complement strand
AAAAGCGGCACCACTTGTTGCGGAAACACCACTAACTCTCGCAGAGCCAATAATGGAACGGGATTTACTAATGATGGTTTGTTGCTCACTGTGCTTTGACCTAGTTAAAAAGGGACCCCCATTTGTGGGGGAATATCGAACCTGGCAAGTTTCCCGAATAGCCCCGCGTCGGAGGGGATCTCCTCCCAACCACGGCTCTTCCACTCGATAGACCTACCTCTCAGACTTATGATGCCACGGGACCGGCCCTAGTGACCAGAAAACTATAGATAAGTTTAGATAATCACGGCAGCAGTGGATTGCAAAAGGGCGCTTAAAATAAAAGTGCCGATGACGCCACGAGGTGGCTTGATAACGTCGTTTTATTTAAGTGCGGCGCTTGGATTCCGATAAGAGCGGAGAGCTCGACGTCGATCCTCCTACGAAACAGTCCCTGAACACGGAGTTGAGCACCAACAGCAAGCAAGATAGCTAGGGTGCAAAGAACGATACACTAGGCCGATTCTGCCTGTGCCTGTCCGTACACCACCAACGGCTTCTCACCCTTGGCCACGGTGTCTTCGGATACCACCACCTCTTTAATCGCTGGATCAGAGGGCACCTCAAACATGATATCGAGCATCACAGTCTCGAGGATCGCCCGTAGTCCACGCGCCCCCACCTTACGGTCAAAGGCCTGCTGCGCGATCGCTCTCACGGCGCCATCAGCAAACCGCAAGGCAACATTCTCAAGCTCAAGGAGCTTCTTATACTGCTTTACGAGCGCATTCTTGGGCTCGGTCATGATGCGCTCAAGGGACGGGATATCGAGCTCATCAAGGGTAGCTAATACCGGGAATCGCCCGATAAATTCCGGAATCATTCCAAACTTAAGCAGATCCTCTGGCTGGGTAAGTCTCAGAAGCCCGTTTTTCTGATCTTCCTTTGGCACTACCTCCACCTTGTCGCCAATTTGCATACCAAACCCAAGTTTGCGCTCACCAGTGCGTCTTCGGATTATGTCCTCAAGTCCGACAAAGGCTCCACCGCAAATGAAGAGGATGTTGGTGGTGTCCACCTGAACGAACTCCTGCTGCGGATGTTTCCTGCCCCCTTTCGGTGGCACGCTAGTGGTGGTGCCCTCAAGGAGCTTTAGCAGGGCTTGCTGCACTCCCTCCCCCGAAACATCGCGGGTGATGGATGGGTTCTCTGACTTACGCGAAATCTTATCAATCTCGTCGATATAGACGATGCCACGCTGCGCCTTCTCGACATCATAGTCCGCATTCTGCAGGAGATTGAGGATGATATTCTCTACATCCTCACCAACATACCCCGCCTCGGTGAGACAGGTTGCATCGGCGATAGTAAACGGCACATTCAACATGCGCGCCAGTGTCTGCGCTAACAGGGTCTTGCCGCTTCCCGTGGGGCCAATCAGAAGAATATTCGATTTTTGCAGCTCGACATCGCCCGGAGCGGCATTTTGCCGATTCTCGATCCGCTTGTAGTGATTATGTACTGCAACAGAGAGGGCCTTCTTGGCTGGGTCCTGCCCGATTATGTACTGATCGAGGAATGTCTTGATCTCTTTTGGTCGTGGGATCTTAGAACTGGGAGCAATTGTCTGCTCCTGCTCAACCTCTTCAGCGATTATATCGTTACAGAGATCGATGCACTCATCACAGATATACACCGAGGGCCCTGCGATTAGCTTTCGCACCTCTTCCTGAGAGCGGTTGCAGAATGAACAAACCAGTGTGTGACGTCCCTTGTCGCGATCGCTTCCTTTACTCACCGGTTACCTCCTCGTAAACTCACACCGCGATGGAATAAAATCCCCACCCCTACTAGTGCTTGGCCTTGCTCTCCTGACCCCGCTTCTCGAATACCTGATCGATAATCCCGTACTCCTTCGCCTGCTGGGGAGTCATGAAGTTATCTCGATCGCTATCAAGCTCTACCTGCTTTAGATCACGCCCGGTGTGCCGCGACAAAACATGGTTGATCTCTTTCTTGACCCGCAACATCTCTCGGGCATGAATCTCGACATCCGATGCCTGGCCTTGGAAGCCTCCCAGTGGTTGGTGGATCATGATACGTGCATGCGGAAGTGCAGAGCGCTTACCCTTGGCTCCTCCGCAGAGCAGCAAAGCGCCCATGCTCGCGGCCTGGCCCATGCACACGGTGTGCACGTCAGGTCGGATGTACTGCATAGTGTCATAGATGGCCAATCCCGCCGAGACTGACCCACCAGGGCTGTTGATGTACAGGAAGATGTCTTTCTCAGGGTCCTCACTCTCGAGGAATAGAAGCTGCGCGGTGATGAGATTCGAGATCTGATCATTGACCTCTGAGCCCAGGAACACGATACGTTCCTTAAGAAGACGAGAGAAAATATCGTAGGATCGCTCCCCTCTGCCAGTCTGCTCAACAACAAACGGAACAAAATTCATAACCTTTAATCCTTCTGGTGAATGTGACCAACCGCCGCCGCATAGACCAACGACTGGCTTAAGCCCACGATTGTATGCTTATGGCGATCCTTGGGCAAACCCTCTTTGTTAAGCAGGCTTTTACCACAGCATACCTAACTAAATGCCCTAAAGTTCAAGCACTTAACGTGCCACTATATCGTCAGCTCCGGTGCTTAAACAAGCCACCAACAAAGCAGAAGAAGCCCCCGGCCATGGATACCACCTGCTGACCCCGCCATAGCTCTTCCCTCTTTGTCTTGAATTCAGCACTTGCAAGCGCTGAATAGGCAGCGCAAGGCACACGCAATCCGCGCGCACTGATACTGCTCGAGGTGAACTTCGGGGGTCGCGAAACGTTTCCTTGCTGTGAACCTAGGCCTGGCTCTTTTCGAGAGCGCCAAAGGTTATCTTGGCCTTGCTACGGAGAGCTTCCAGCCCTTTATTGCGGAGGGTCTCCACCATAAACTGCATTCCACGCTCCTGCTGGAAGATCTGCTGCTGCGCCTCCTGAAGCGAGATATTCATGGAACGGGCACGATCTTGAAGCCCCTTCTCCATATCCTCCTTGGCTAGCTTGATCCCCTCTTTCTCAACGAAGCGGTCAATGATGATAGCAGCCCGCACCCGTTTGATCGCCGCCTCTCCAAGCTCCTTTCTAAAAACATCCATCGGCAGCGCCTCGATGTTCATCTTGCGAGGATCTACAAATCCACGACTTACCAACAACCCTCGGATCTCATCATCAATCAGCACCTGCGGCACCGGGAAGTCATTAGCGGCTACAATATGTTCAATCACCGCCGCGGTGACGTCAGATGTGTGCTCGCGCTGTTTCTCCTGGTCAAGGCTCTCCCGAATCTTGAGTCTAAGCTCAAGAACCGTCGAAGCGGCTGGGTCAACCAATTTTGCAAACGCATCATCGAGTTCAGGCAAAATTCGCTCCATCAGTGACTTCAGAGTTCCACGGTAGGTAATCTTTTTGCCGCCCTCTGGGGTAACTGAAGCCTCGCGGGTCTCCCCAATCGCCATCCCCTCAAATGCGTCCTCGACCTCCTTTGGGAGCTGCCCCTCGCCAAGACAAAATGAATACGGCTCTGGTCGACTTGGGGTTCCTCCCTCTTCGATGACAACAAATTCGGCCTGACCTACGTCACCCTTCTGCAGGGCGGTACGCCCCTCTATTGGCTTCATCGTGGCGCGACTCTTCCGTAGATACTCCACTACCTGGGTGACCTCTTCGTCTGTCACCTCACGCTTGGGGACAGTGATATCGATGCTGTCAGAGACCGAGATCTCAGGCTTGGGATAAATCGAGACATCAGCGTTAAACTCAAACGGCTTCCCGACCTCCACCGAGGCGACACTCACCTGGGGCGACCCAACGATATTGATATCGTGCTGCTTGGCGGCATCTCTTAGGCCCTGTGTGACGAGCTCCTGATGCACCTCTGCCTTAATACGCTCGCCATACATCTTTTGAATCAGGTGTTTCGGGGCTTTGCCATCACGAAATCCCTTGATTCGCGCGGTCTTAGACACCCGCGCCAAAGCGGAATCTAGCTGCGAGCTAACCGCATCCGCAGGCACGGTGATAAAAATCTTCTTGGTGACTGCATCAACGTCTTGAATGGTGGAGGTGGCTTCCATAACGTGCTCTCAAACAGGTTTTTTCAACGCCATCCCCTATAACTGAAAAGAGAGTGAAAAGCAAAAAATACGCGGCTTTATCTTGATTATCGGCAGATCATTCTCTAATCTTCGGGGTGTCCAAACGCGGGAGTGGTGGAATTGGCAGACACACCAGGCTTAGAACCTGGCGCCGCAAGGCATGGGGGTTCGAGTCCCTTCTCCCGCAATCATACAGGTCTCCCGCAATCATACAGGTCTCCGGCATACACTTCTCCGGCGTACAGCTCTCCGGCATACAGTTCTTCGGCGTACAGTTCTCCCGTAATCATACAGTCCCTAATCCGGCTTTCCCCCGTTCTGTGGTTCCCTAATCAGGGGTTCCCGAATCTCTCGCCTTCTAGTCCCTTGCTCGCTCTCTGCAACCATCCAGAGATCTATGTTTGCTTGATACATTCCCCGGCGGTAGTCTTCCTGTTGTTAACCGAACTGTTTTTGACCGCCCTAATGTGGACAGACCTATTGTGTTGCGGACCCAGGTAGCTTCTTTAGCCACTAAGGTTATTGTTTCCATACATGGGCCCCTGCCCATTTCTAGGGCAGGTAGGAGGCCTTATCGCAGGGCCTGCCCCAACTCGATCTGCCCTGACTCTACTCACCCCTTCTCTGCCTGGCTGGCTGCGCTGAGGCTCCTACTCATCGCAATGCTTATAGCGGGGTGCAGCTCGGGGCGACTCAGGACAGAGAGGATTTTCTACTCCTTGGAGCAGGCTTCAGATCGGAACTCCTCCTTTGATTTTTCCGTAGACACTAACTGCTACCGTCTTGAATTAGAAGAATCACGGAGCCTACCGCGACTTTTTGGAGGTGCATGCACTAAAGAGTCGCAAGGACTACTTTTGGATTTTGCAGCGATTTTACCAGGGGACCTCACCGTTGTGCGGTCTCTACGGGTGAGCCCTGATGGCTCCTACGTGGCGTTCGCGGGGCTGGTGCGGAGCGAGGAAGCTTTACTGGTAGTAGCAATTCCATCCCGCTCTATTGCAAAACCTGCTCGCACCTTCACCGCTCCGTTTGCGTTTGAGTGGTTAGCCGACTCCAAGAGGCTATTGCTCGTACGGCAGTCCGAGGGGGAGTCTCCTGCCCTCTCCGTGGCCTCGGTTGCTAACGGGGCTGAAGCAATCATGCCGTTTATTCCCCGCGCTGGAGGCTACCTCCATATCGAACGCTCAAGCCGCGGCGACACTATTTTTATCGCCGAGCGTGATGGATTATCGGAGCGATGGAGCGCTCTCTCTACCCACGAGCCGACGAGACCTCCCGAGCGGATAACTAGCGGTGGCTCGAGGGCTTTAGTATGCGATAGCGGCTCCCAGCGGATCATCGCTGAGGATTCACCCTCACATCCCGGCCTGATCCGAATTCTTCCTGCGAACGAGCAGCGCCAGATATCCCTACCTTTTGCTGCGACAATTGCCTCAGTAGATTGCTTTGCTCACGGCGCTATCCTCACGGTGCAAGATGGCTTTGGACAAAAACTCCTGCATCTGGACCCTACATTAGGAAAGCTCACACCGCTTGATTTTGATGCCCCTTGGATTTCCCTTTTGCCTGGGCAGCCATACACAGCCGAACTTCTAGCGGTGCGACTTGAGGGCCCAGCTCTGAGGCCGATACGCGGAACGTTTGCAATCGCCTCCGGTGCAATCTTCGCGTCAGCACTGCGTGACAGCGCTTCTATGACGGTTGAACGTTTTGAGGTGCTGAGCAGCGATGGGATCCTTGTGCCGGTGGTTTCTTACTCACTCCCCAGTCAGATGCGTGGTGATAAGAGGCCGATTCTGCTTCACACCTATGGCGCGTATGGACAGACTGTTTCCGGCGCTTTTCGTCCCGAGGTTGCGGAGCTGCTGAGGCAAGGGGTGACCTATGCAGTAGCAAATATCCGAGGTGGCGGTGGTCGTGGGGCAACCTGGCACCAGGGTGGCGCAGGAAGAAACACAAAAAAGCGGGTGGAGGATCTCATCGCCGTTACTAAGGCGCTAAAGGATCGCTACCGGGGAGCGTGGGTGTTTGGTTACGGCAGGAGCGCCGGAGCAATTCCATTTCTTGCGGCCGCAGCAAGAAATCAAGAGCTCTTTGTGGGGCTCATTCTTGATGCCCCACTCCTTCGGCCCCTGGCACCAAACGAGTCACACCCGACGTGGGAGCTCCAGGAGTGGGGCAGTTACGATCCAGAACTTGATGCACTCTACCTACTCGAACAAGCAAAGCCACCGCCCACACTTGTGAGTTATTCGAAATTTGACCGAGCTGTCTCGTCAACCGATGTATTGGACTGGGCAGCACGATCGCTGTCGTTATTTGGAGCTTCCACGCCTATCTCCCTCTATCCCACCTTGGCCAGCAGCCATGCGGGCGCGGATTACTCCGAAGCCCATAATCGACTCGCGGCTCGGCAGATAGCCTTTATTCAGGCAGTGGTTTCAAAAACTCCCTAATAGGCAGGCTGAGCAGTGGCCTCTATCACTATCAACCGAGTTGGAAATACTCCTGAACGACCGCAGGCTTGTGACCTGAAGCCACGATGGTGCCCGCACCATCTATGACTACAAAATAAGGGATTTGATCTCCCCTATAGGAGATATACGCCTCGTCGTATACATCATTTCCCGAGAAGAAATGTGTAAATTCCCCCATACGGCGATACTTCACCATTCCGCGCAAGTCTTCGATCGCCGCTACCTTGTCGATACTAATCGCCAGGAATTGGACCCCCTGGGGGCGGAGCTTCTTCGCCATAGCATCAACCCGCTCTATTGCTCGAGGCGACATGCTGCAGGTAGTGGCCCAAAAGGCTAGCACCGTTGGCTTGCCGCGCCCCACATACTGCTCTAGGGAAGTCACGTCCCCTTCCAGTTGAGTAAGACGAGTCAGCGGTGCAGGTTGGCCCACCAGATTCTTCCCCCCGGATGCGGCACAGCCCGATAAAACTGCGCCCAGAATCACAATACTAACAATATGTCGTGCTGCTCTCATACATGGTCTATTGAATTTAGTTTCGTCGCTCACGCCCTTTGATCATCCAAAAGGTCTCTTGATAGGCTGTCTTAACGGCCGGGTCCTTCTCGGCCTCATACTTGTCCAAGATCACTTTCAGAATGGCGATCTCGTTAACATCCTTCAATGATCTCACGGCAGAGATTCGCACCGAAGGGTCTCCGTTATCAAGCAGATTTATTAGGCCAGCAATCCCTAGCTGATCTCGGTATCGGTCAATCGCAAGCCGCACTATGCGGGGATTGCCCGATCCTAGGAGAATCTCGACAAAAGACCGATCGGATGCTGCTTTGTCTAGTGCAGGAAGAACTGATTGGAGAGTAGTTTCGTTTAACTCCCCCGATCGGCCCAGTACACCGATAAGCTGCGCATAATCGGCACGGTTATCCCACTGGTTCTGTCTCACCCAGGCGAGGATAGACGCGCTTGGCTCTGTCTTAAGATTTTTTCCAGCGAGGGTATCAAAGGTATCAACTACTATCGATCTGTCTGTTCCCTCTGCCAAAATAGCCAGCAGCACCTCCTCCGACTGAGGATCATACCATCTGCCGAAATTTGCGATATCAGAAGCCGTAGCAGCCCCCGCTGCAGCATGGATGAGAGATGCCTGCACCTCGGTGGGCAGATCGGTGCGATCCCGCACCAGAGACAGGAAGGCCTGCCTGGAGGGCGAGAGCAGCTTTCGCTCAATAGCCAGATTAGAGATTGACCGCACCGCTTGATCACTTCGCTCCGCGAGAATCTTTAAAACCCACAGGGTATCCTTCTCTGGGATATTGTCCTTCAGCTGAATAACATCATCCTCATAAACAAGGGCGAGTTCAGGATCCGCTAGGATCAACGCTAAGGCGGATCTGCCAGACAGCTCCTGGTTATGGGTATGATCGATCATGAGCTGAGCGAGCAAGGCGCGGTACTCCTCAGGATTCGGGGAATCGAGGGCTAAGGAGGCTGCTAATCTAAGCGCAAGCTTGGGATTCGCAGCGTATGTTTGGGTGATGGTCTTGGTCCGCGCCTCAAGTGGAAGAGTTGAATCAAGGGAGCGCAACACCGCTTCGTATATCGGCGGCAGAGCATTATCCTTTATGGTGCGGAGCCATTGGCGCACCTGCTCTGCAGCGCGCTTAAGACCCAGCCGCCGTGCCCTATCGAGCAGCGCGCCCTCACTTAGATCGCGGGCATCGCGCATCACGGCTTGCTTTGCGGACTTCACTAACAGTTCATGCGCCAAAGGATCATTGGAATTCACCAACACCTCTAGCTTCTTGCGCAGCTCCTCATTTTCGGAGCTCGAGCCGACTCTATCCGCTTGAGACAACTTTGGCACTGCATCCTGTAGATCGGTGTTCCGCGCGATCCGGTCGAGTGGATGCATCTGCTCAGGTTTAGCAGTATCACTCTGGGGCCTCTGGGTGGACAGAAACAAGAAGGTAGCAGTCGCTACTACGGCAAGCCCTGCGATGGCAGCCAATCCACGTCTCAGCCGACCGGAGGCAAGAGCAGTCGACCGTCGAGACTCCTGACTAGAGGGAGAATCTCCTGGAGCCCCTGTTCGAGCTATAGCGGAGCGCGCTCCATCCTGGGTGGGTCGTCGCCACCGACCTGAACGCACCCCTGCGCTTGCAGCGGTCTGCGCCGGAGCCCGCTGCCCTGCCTCTACCTGATGTCTTACCTCAGCAATAGCCCGCAGGATTTCACCTGCATTGGAGTATCGGACTGCAGGATTGGCATTAAGGCAGCGCATCAAGACCTCTTCCGCCCACACGGGAGCGAAGGGGGTAAACGCCGACACCGGTTTAATCTGCTCTGGATTAAATTCACCGGTGAACATCTCGGATCCAGCCGGATATGGGAACGCTCCTGTGAGGAGCTTGTACCCTAAAACACCGAGAGCAAATACATCACTTGCCGTTTCAATCCCGGCCCCTGCTCGCTGCTCAGGGGACACAAAGTGTAGAGTCTCCATCGGCGGAAGCATCGCAGTGGCAGCAGCTTCCGTATCGAAGGAACCCATCACACCGACAAATCTCGTCTCTCCGCCTCGGCCGACCAAAAACGAAGATGCGCAAAGATCTCCGCACACGATTCCGGCGGCGTGCACACGCTCGATCAACTTGACACACGACACAAAGCGCCGCTCAGCTTCTGCGGCCTCAAGGTTACCAGAATCGACGGTCGCACCATCCAGGGGCGGCATTACAACATATGCGACTCCAGAGGGATCGACTCCAAACGAATCGATCGCTGTCACGGCGGGCTCAATCTCACGGATCCTCGAGAGACGAGAAACAAACCGTTGAACCGCCTCAGAGTTATGGGACAACGGATGACGCAGAGTCCAAAGACATGCTCCCACTCCGCGCTCTCGATCAATCGCCTTTGAGGCATCAGCGGATCGAGTCGATAAGAGATGACTCTCTATCGAAAATCGCGAACCTATTCCTGATTTTGGCTGTGACATGAATATTGTAGGCCTGTATCAGTCAAGTCTGGTGCTACACCGAGATTCTTTCGTCTAAAGTACAGAACGAGGTGGCGCGTTGCTGCGCCCTTCTCCCCGGGCTCTTATGATAACCCGCCCATTATGAAAGATGCCATACCCCAACACGCTCAATCGGGGTGAGCGGCTCTAGCTCCTCAAATGCCAGCACGGGCAACTGTGCATTCAGAATCCGCATCAGGCCCATCAGACGTTCGCGCAGCTCCCCTTTGCATAGCACCACCACAGGGAATCGCCCCTTGCTACGGAGCGGAGCTACAACACTCCCCAGGGCGTCTCGCAGTGCTCTAGCACGCTCCGCATCCTGCCCCAGATCCCCCTTCTCAACTAGCAGCGCCTCCTCAGCGCTCTCGCTGAGGGTAACTACCCGTAGGGTGCGGCGTTCGGATAGCATACGATGGATTATCTGGCGCCGACGAGCTCCCCGGATAAAGGCTACGATCTCATCGCGATCAAAGTCGCTTGGATCGAGATCAGACTTTGCATAGGTTGAGCAGTATGAGGCTATCAGTCCTACAATCTGGCGAATGTCTCGCACCCCAATCCCGTGCCGCACCAACTCCTGCAGAATCTCAGTGAGTCGGGCGATCGTTAAGAAGCGCCGATCAATCGAGTCCTCAAGCAGGCCCGGATGACGGCGCTCTAACTCTTTTAGCTCAGAGTGCACCTCTGCCATCGTCAACGCCTCCTCAGGGTGACTCTGGTAAAATCCCACCACTCGCAGAGCAATAAACTCCATAAACTCCAAAGCTCGTATCTCGGCAGCCTGGGCGATCCTCCGCAGCGCCAATGAATCTTGCGCCCAAAATACTCGACTTCCATCAACGGGGTGGTCTGTTTCTAAGCGCACCTCGAACCCAAAGACATCCGATTGCTCAGGGTTGACCTCAACCAGAACACTATCGAGCGGGATACTCCCTGAAAGAATTTCACTGCCAGCAAGTGACACCGCGTAATGCGCCGCGGCCAGTCGCTCATCTGAGACTATATTCGGATCGGGTATTTTGATCCCCAGATCGTGGTAGACCCCGGCCTGAAGCTCACGCCACCAGCTCCAAAATCGGTCGCTAGAGCCGCGATGGAGTCGATACAGCACAGCACCATCCACCGAGATCACAAGAGGGGAATCCCTCCACTCGGTTTGTGCGACCAGGCCGGTCGGCAATCCAAGTGCTCGGCGCGGCGCAGGCAACTCGGGGGAGTATCCCTCCTTATACCCCTCTGTCGTCTGTTGCTGGGAGGAGCGATGCAACCACCATGCAGAGCCAATGAAGACCGCTCCAATCGCCATAAAGGGTAGGAATGGCAGCCCTGGAAGAGTAGCTATGACAAGAAGTAAGGTACCAGCTAGAAAGACCGTAGCTGGCCGGCGAAAAAGCTGCGCCGCTAGGTCGGAGCTCAACGTAGAGTCCTCTTTGGACGACACCCGAGTGACGACAATACCGGCACAGATCGAGATCAAAATCGCTGGAATCTGCGTCACCAGACCATCACCTACAGTCAGCACGGTGTAGCTGTGCACTGCATCACCGAAGGACAAACCATTTGATACGCCGATGTAGATTCCACCTAGAATATTAGTGAGGATGATAAAGAAGCCTGCGATCGCATCACCTTGCACAAACTTCATCGAACCGTCCATCGCCCCGTAAAACTGGGACTCACGCCGGAGATCCTCTCGACGGGTCTGGGCATCGAGCGCAGTGATGAGACCGGAGCGCAGATCCGCATCGATCGCCATCTGCTTTCCAGGCAGTGCATCGAGGGCAAAACGCGCCGCTACCTCAGAGACACGGCCTGCGCCACGCGCGATCACAATAAAATTTACAATCGTGATGATAGTGAAGATAATCACCCCCACAACCACTTCGCCCTGCACTAGGAAGGTTCCAAACGCCTCGATTACTCTACCGGCATCCCCCTGACTCAAGATTAGTCGAGTTGACGCCACATTCAGCGAGAGCCGAAAGAGCGTTGAAAGCAATAGGAGAGATGGGAAGCTAAGTAACGCCAAGGCGTTCGGCAGATACAGCCCCACTAAGAGAAGCAATAGCGAGCACGCTATATTGAAAGTAATCAAAAGGTCGAGCAGCACTGTGGGCAAAGGCACAAGCAGCATCGCGGCCACGGCCATAACAAAAAGAGCCAGCAAAAGATCGCTATACTTGCGAATCTCTTTCATCGCGACCTCTTGTTAGACCCCACAACTAGGTGCCTTGATCCTGCTGTTTTTCGGCAAGGACGCTGATATGTTTCGGCGATGCTTCCCGTAGACATATTCAATCCTTACTTGAGGTTCTGCTTAATCTGGATGCCAAAGCCGGATACTATAATGATGAGAAATCCGCAAAACACCACTGCTACCGGCACCGTTGCCGCAAGCTCAAGCTTTTTAATCTTGGTTTCAATCTTGGCCTCGCGCTGGTTCGATACTGCATCAGCAAGCTCTTGAAGCTGCCGGGTGACCTCACCACCGTGTGAGGCGACTTGAGCGAGAGATACAAAGGTGTGTTTAAGCTCGGTATGCCCTGACCGGCGTCCGATATCAACAAGGGCTTCCTGGAATGAAACACCAGAGGAGATGTAATGCTGCGTGATGCGCAACAGCTCCGTTACACAGTTATGGGAATCGCGCTCATCAGCCATCGACACGACACGCTGCACACACGGGCCGACATCAAGTGAGCTGCTTACGCCAATAACTATCTGTTCGATTACCAGGGGGAGGTAGAATAGGATATCCTCCTGGCGGGCAGCGATCTTCCGATCGAGCATCATGTAAGGAATGCGCACTCCTAGCGCAGCACCGAGAATCGCTGCTACAATGCCCCACATCGCCGAGTTACTGGCACCAATGATTCCAGCGATTGGAGCCAAGGCGATCGGTGTGAATGTCCGCCACATGAAGAATATCCGGCGTTCATCGGCACTGAACATGCCAGCCTGAAAAAACTTATCTTCAAGCTCGACTACCTCTGATTTTTTCTGTTTTTTGCGGCTGTTTTGCTTTAGTTCCTGCAGCACCTCCTGAGTGGGCTCGACCCGCCCCTGCCCGGGACGTCCCGCACGCCCTGTTTCGTCGAGGGACTGCGCACGCAGAGAACTCATCGCGCTCTTTCGACCGGGCAGCACCATGGTGTACCAAGCAAAACCTGCGCCCAGAAGTAAGAGGAGCAAAAGGGCCCCAAGGCCGAGCACCGCAGAGCTGTCCATACGCTAAATCCTAATCTTGGTAATCTGACGGACCCAGAAGATACCGCCGATGATAAGCAACATCGCCACCTGCCATATCTGCCATCCAAGCTCATCGCGGAGCGAACCTAAAACCACATCCGGATACACTACGTATAGGTAAGATTCCATCGCGATAAGAATGGCGATGATAAACCAGATCGAACCACGCTGCATCGAGACAGCCGCCGCAGCAGAGGAGCGAAAGAACTGCCTTCGACGCACCTGTTTGGCCAGTCGCTCCAATGTGTCAGATAGCGTACCACCAACCCTGCGACTAAGGAGCAATGCCTGCACAAACAGCTCTATCTCGGGATGATAGATATCCTCGCCAAATGCGCCGATCGATTTATCCTCGGACACGCCGTAGCGTAGCCGCTCCACCATCAATTCCACCTCGCTTCGGGTAAGCGAGCCCTCTTCTAACCCCTTGGCGGATGTCTCAAGCGCGGACATCACGTTCATACCGGTTTTAAGTAGGGAGACCACAGAGAGCAAAAACTGTGGATAGTCCGCATCAAATTCCTTAAAGCGGTTTGACATGCGCAGTGTCACAAGCCAACCCATAAAGAGCCATCCCGTCGACAGAGCTACCAGTTGGAATACGATGTTGAGGTTGAAAAAAGCGATCAGCGTCGCCACCAAAGAGATCGAGATCCAACAGAAATGGTACACAGCCGGAGAGAGATTTAATTGGGCATACCTCAGTTTCTTGGTTAATGTCAGTTTTGAAGTGACACTCTTCTTCCCGCCTAAATCGATAGCGACTGCACCGGGAGCCCGAGCGGTGCCTGAGCGAGCCATGCGGGCAGTGCTGGATTGCTGCCGCTGCGCGGAGGAGAGGTTCCGCAGATTTGCCGTAACATCCTGCTTACCCGAGGGAAGCCCGGGGATAGGTACCCCCAAAGCGATCGCTCCCACCACTAAGGTGCCGACGCCGAGCAAAGCAAGTACGGCAATCAATACAAGATCCATCGAGCTCCTCTACCGAGACTTGCCATCGGGGCCAGTGTTAAATGTCACTTCAGGCGGCGAGTCACCCAGGAATATTCCAGACTCCGAGAGTAGTTCATCGAACTGACTCGACCATGAGTCCACCCGCCAAGCCGGCTTCTCTCCGGTCTTAATAAGAGTGAACATCGGCCGCACCTGAATCTGGCCCTCCACATAGTGCCCCACTTCGATCACCTCACCCACCCGCGGCTTGCCTGTCTCCTTCTCTCGAAACAGCCAGATCACCAGATCCACTGCCAAGGCGATCTGTTGGCGGATAATCTCAATCGATACAGACTTCTGAGCGCGCCCAAGAAGGCTTTCAAGCCGCACCAACGTCTCCCGTGCATTACGGGCATGCACAGTAGACATTCCGGTATGGCCGGTCTGGGCACTTTCCAAGAAAGCTTCGGCAGCAAATGGGGTACGCATCTCACCCAGAATTACCCGCGTAGGGGTCATTCGCAGAGTCGTTTTGATATGCTCTTGGAGGGTCACCTCTCCAACGCCCTCGGTATTCGGCGGACGAGAGACAAGACTTCTGAAATATGGATGATTGAAATTGAGCTCCGGGGTGTCCTCTACCGCAACGATTGACTCATCCGGGCCAAATTGTGTCGCCAAACACTTCATGAGAGTGGTCTTGCCGGTGCCAGTCTCCCCGGCCACCATCATGGTGCAATGGCCACTGCGGGTTAAAGCAGCTAGGTAATTAACGATGAGAGGTGGAGCTACCTGGTAGGTGACCAGATTATCGAGGCTACACTGCATCATGCGCGGCACACGAATACACAGCAGTGGCCCACGGGCACCACACACACTCTCATGCACAGCGCAAAATCTAATGCCGTTGGGGAGCGAAGCATCCACGGTGTGTTGCTGTGTAGAAAGCGATTTTCCAAGACGCAGCAACAATCGATCAATGAACGAAGTATATGCCTGATGATTCGGCCAGTGGAGACCGGTCGACTCGCTTATCTTCCCGCGCTGCAGCACCACTGTTTGATAATCATAGCAATGAATATCAGTAACTGCG
Source organism: Bdellovibrionota bacterium (assembly GCA_044371155.1). Lineage (GTDB taxonomy): Bacteria > Bdellovibrionota_C > UBA2361 > UBA2361 > UBA2361 > CAZTER01. Next base: position 1,084 of record JBILUF010000004.1, on the reverse strand, counting down.
GGGTTATCAATAAGGGGTTGTAGCACACCCCACCCCATCAGATCCTTCTGCAGATGGATGATGATATTGGCACGTTCAATATCATCAAGACTCTCCGATCTACGCTTGAGCACCTTATCCACAGCGCCGGCGATAGTCCCCTCAGAGATCACCTGGCTGCCCTCTTGAACAGCCTGCAAGTTCACCTCTCCACCGATCTCCCGACGGGCCTCCCGTAACACCGTGCTGGCGATAGTTGAAAGACGCCCCTTTGCGCCACCACTATGGATTGCTTCGCTACTACTTTTGACCGTGGACTGACGAGTACTCACCCGCGATATCGACGAGCTCTGTGTAGAAGAGGCGTTGCTAGATGAGCGAATTAGCTTTGAGGAACTCTCTGCTGCGGAGGAATTGGCACTAGCGGTGTTGGGATTGCCTCGAGTTGCTGGCAAGGTATTGTCTGGATCAGCCGCCCGCGACTGGGAACTTCTCGTTGAAAAAAGACCCACGATTGGGTCGTTTCTATTCTTGTCATTATCGGCAGTCATAATAAACCGACCCGCAAACCTTTAATAAACCTGTCCAAGGCAACTTGGAACCTTTGGGAGAATTGAAACAACCACCGCGCCGCAGAGAGCTAGGATTCCCCCCGCCATGCCGGGGAACGTATAGCTCCCCTTTGCCCTATCCCCTCCCGGCCTCCCTTCCGCGAGCGAATAACCACCCTCACCTTACTGCGGAGAGAGCTTTCCATCCCTGAATACGAAATCCTCTACCTTACCAGTCTTTGGATCACGCACCTGAATTTTTGGACCACTCGGCGCAGATGGCCCGACAGGGGCCGATCCACGCGGCAGCAGATCTGGAAGACTCACGATTGCACCGGCACCACGGTCCCCCTTTCCGGAATCGGCATCACCACGCAGATTTAGGGTGAGCTTGCCGGTAGATTGCGCCAATTGAATGCGGTTAGCATCCTCACTTGAAACAAGTAAGGTCACTGTTGCTGGCACTGCCCCCATGGAGAGCACATTCTTAATATCGATCTGCCGGTCGGCAGATAGCACCTCAGCATTCTGGACAATGACTGAAAGGGATGGCT
>JBILUF010000211.1:0-4968 GCA_044371155.1 Bdellovibrionota bacterium | reverse complement strand
GTGACGCAGCTCTGAGCAAATCCACGCCCTCGGACATCGCCCGTGAAAGTCACAACAAGATCTTTGTCGAGGGTAGGCGATATCTCACGTGCGGTATTTTCCAGCTCTCCTTGCGAGGTTGAAACCAGCGCCACTCGAAAGCCATCCGAGGCTAACCCCTTGGCCACAGCCTTACCGATGCCGCGCCCTGCCCCCGTGATCAATGCAACCCGACCGTTTTTCATGTCATTCCTTAACAAATGAGGGAGTTAAAATCGGTGAAGTCCCCAGCGAACCCGCCCGATACCCCTTTGCAGATAACAGCCACCGCATCGTGCGAATGGAGCGACTCAAGGTGCGAGCACGCCACCTCAAAATCATAGACACGCTTATCACTATTGAGCACCTCAAAGAGAAGCCTGCTAGCATCCTCAACGAATTTAATATACGACCCGTTTAGCTCAGCAAACGCCTGCTCATCCTCACGCTTTACCATCACCTGAGTCTCGGTCTTAAGTGCCCTGAGGCAGAGCTCCTGAAGATCTTCAATCCAAAGAGTCTTCCCTTGCGCCAACTCTACTCTCACCCGAGCCTTGCTGCGCTGGGAATGAGGAATGCCATACTTCCCGCGCACATCTCGTGCATGCTCAGTCAACTCCGCTGAGCAGGGACAGGCTGATGAGTAGACAAAATCGAATGATATAAACCTGCGAGTAGTATTTCTGCGATCAACGCTGGCCTCATAGGCACAGCGATAGAATTGATATCCCTTAAGCTTGCTGCGAAGGCTTATCTGCATGATTGGGTATGAGAACCCGACTTTCAGGCGAGCATCAAGGCTCCCCACCTTCTTGCGATAGCTCTCCAGAATGCTGGTGAGCGTATCGAGGGAAAAGGTCTCATCGCGATGGTCGTAAAAGCTCCGCACAATCCGGGACATGTTTATCCCCTTAATATTAGCTTGGAGCGATACCGACCCCATCACCGAGGCTTCAAGAACGGTTGGCTTACCATGGCGGCGCGCAAACTTAAGTGGCAACTTAAAATTCGAGACTCCCACCTGATGTATCGGAACATTGGCCCCCTGCACGGCTCGCTCGGCGAGCATCATATCAGGAAGCTCGTCGTAATATTTACTGGAGGGGCGAAAGGAGGAGTCGAATTCTCGCGAGATGCGAGGCGTTTTACCTCCATTGTGGTGATGAAGGTACATCTTGGTCGCCTTTGATTTTGGTGCCTTCGAGCGCTTGCTGTTTTTCTTCATTAACATACGGTTCCCAAGATAGAGGCTGTTGGTTGCGCTTAGCTTTTAGGCGTTTGGTCCGCGATACTCGACCCAGTTTCGCTCGGTCTCAAAGATTTTTATCTGATACAGCTCACCACTGGGGAGCTTGTCTTTCAAGATATCCCAGAAGACGACCGAGAGGTTTTCTGTTGATGGAATCATCCCCTGAAGGAATTCAACATCAAGGTTTAGATTCTTATGGTCACAGCGGTCAGCGATCTCTTGCTCAAGGATCTTCTTTAGCCGACCCAGTTCGATTACAAAGCCGGTTTCGGGATCGACCTCTCCCTTAACCGTTACCTCCAGGCGGTAATTATGGCCATGATAATTGGGGGAGTTACAGAGGCCAAAGGTGTCCTTATTCCACTGGTCGGATTTGGCGGGATTGTGAAGCCGATGCGCGGAATTAAAATGAACTTCTCGGGTTACGAAAACTGTCTTACCCATCGGACACTCCTAAAGTCGGTTTCTTTCGTGAGCTCTGGAGTCTAGCACGTTGGAGGACAAAGTGCATTTAGTGGGTCATTTGGGCAGTATTATGGGGCGGGTGTATGCTACCCTTTTTGCACGCGGAAAATGTGTGCAGCTACGGATGTTATGCCGTGCAAAAAGGGTAGAAGGCCGCTCTGAGATAACAAAAGCCCATTACCAAGGGCAAGACGAGGCAGTCCTCAACGGGTCGGACTGCGCGCTTTTGCATATTTCCCCCCAACCGGCTACTATCCGGCCGGTGTTTAAGCATATTTTTTGTCTGTAGAGTTGACCCATGAAGGCCTCCAATATTCGCAAAGGTATCCTCCTCATCCATAACGGCGTGCCTCATCGTGTCATGGATTTCCATCACCACACCCCCGGCAACCTTCGCGCCATGGTGCAGGTGAAGATGCGTAACCTCATGAGCGGCAACCAGACTGAGGTGCGGTATGCATCCGGTGACGAGCTCGAAGAGGCCAACGCGCGCACTACTCCAGCCACCTACCTCTATAATGATGCCACTGGGTTTCACTTCATGATGAGTGACTCCTACGAAGAGATCACCTTGCAGCCCGATCTAGTTGGCGAGAACTCTTTCTACCTCCAAGAGCAGATGGGTGTTGAGCTCACTCTGTGGGAAGGCGAGCCTATCGGCATCCAGCTTCCATCCACGGTGACCCTCACCATCGTTGAGACCAGTCCTGAGATCCGCGGCGCGACAGCTAGCAACTCTCCAAAGCCAGCTAAGACTGAGACTGGACTTTCCCTTAACGTGCCTCCCTTTATCAAACAGGGTGAGCGGGTACTCGTCCGCACCGAAGATGGAGCGTACATCGGACGCGCTGACTAGAGTTAGCGTTCCAGTACATCTGGCACATCACAATTGGCGGTGGGCATGGAATCGGTATCGAGCATCAAGGTGCAGGGTACGGTCCGGACTTCTAGGTATTGCTCTACCCACTCGATAGTGGCGCTTGCCACTCTTTTGCTCTGCCTCGGATACGCTACCCTTCTATCGGCACACCTAGCGCCTTTTTGGTTCAATCCGCGCTGGACTACCGATGATGGCCTTCAGCAGCTCTTCCCATTCCATAGTGTGTGGCATCCCGAGATTTTCTCTGGCGACCTCATCTACGAAACGATGAAGGGATATCTGGCACCGCTTCACTATGCGCTGGGGGTAGCCATCACCTACCTCACAACTGACCCCATAATGACCGGGCACTGGATGATGCTTATTCAGGTTACAATTGCCTCCGTCTGCTTGTTTGCTGGGGTCTACTGTGTTGCTCGGCGCGGGTTGCCACTTACTAGTTGGAAAGTGGGGCTGACCCCAGCGGCGTTTTCACTACTTTGGTTTCTGCATTCGCAGCCTATCTTTCAACGGATGACAGGCGGGCTGCCTCGCGGCTGGGCCGCGCCGATCCTGTGCGCCTATCTTTTCTTCCTTGTTTCAGGTCGTCATCGGGGGGTGCTTCTATGCCTGCTCGTTGGGGCGATGCTTAACTCGCCAGCTACATTCCTTGCTGCAGTTAGTTATGGAGGCTGGTTGCTCTACCAGCTCTGTTCCGAGCACAACCGGACAGACGCGCGCCGCCCCTTTGTGGAGCTTATCCTAGTAGCCCCACTCCTTCTTGGTGTAACCCTCTGGAGCACCCACCGCCCACCTGAGGTCGGGCCAATGGCAAGCTACGACGAGGCCGCCTCGATGCCGGAATTTCAGCGCGCTGGCGGACGGTTTGGGTTCCTGCCGCTTTTGCCCCCCATCGAGGAGCTTTCCGATTTTGGATTGCGGTCCTTTATTAACAAGCTTCACCCTAGTCCAGCGTGGTGGCGCGAATGTGTACCGTTCATCGCCATCTTCCTCCCTGGGTTTCTTTTTGCGGCAGCGGCTAGAAAGCGCCGCGAGCTAATCCCACCCGACATTGTAATCTTTGGACTATCAGCCCTCCTCGTATACTTCCTCGCCCGACAGTTTGCTTTCAAGCTCTATCTGCCTGATCGACACATCCTTACCCCAATCGCACTAGCATTCTTCTACGCCTTGCCGGTTGGACTTTGGAAATTTTTCGCGGGAGCTAACGAGCAGCGGCCGCTTAGAGGATCCTTGGCCCTTTTTCTCCTGGCTATCGTCATCACCCTCGGCTCTGGCACCGGGCTTGAAACAGCCAAACGAGGGACAGCGAATTTTAACCTTCATGAGCGGATTCGTGGCGGGGTGTTTGCTTGGATGCGGGAACACACGCCACCAACCGCACTAATCGCCGGACACCCCACCCACCTTGATCCCGTACAGCTCCTAGGGATGCGCAAAGGTTTCGCCACCACCGAGACCTGGCATCCTTTTTTTGCTGCGTATAATCAAGAGATTAAACGCAGACTAGAGGTGTCGTTTCGGGCCCATTACGCCACGACCCTGACTGAATTCATTACCCTATTAGAGTCCGAGCGCATCGACTACTTTCTCTTTGCCCGTAAACTCATGCGGCCGGAGAACCTCCGAAAAGCTGGATACCTTGAGCCATTAAACAGTTTGGTTCACGGACTTGCCTCGAAGGACAGCAATCAATATGCCTACTTCCAGCTCCCCTTTGGGAATAAGAAGGTCGTCCCATTCTCAGATGAACAATCGGTGCTGATCGATATCAACGCTCTCAAGAGATTCATAGCCGCGGATAAATCTGCTCCCGCATCTTTAGGATAACCTCCGTCATACCAAGCCCCTGTTAAAGGGGTTCACACTTTCGTGCGCTGTAAAGAAAGAAAGATCAGGAGATCATTTTATGAAAAAACTCTTAGCAACACTTGTTGTCTTTGGCCTTCTTCCCACCCTCGCACACGCATCCCCATCGCCAGCTCAGAGTAGGGAGCGGGAGCGAGAAGCCGAGTCTATACGAGCCTCCATGAAACAGGAGACTAAAATCCACCGCGAAGGGGTAAAGGCCCTACGAGACGCCACCGCAGCCTATGAGGATATTGTCTTCAAAGGCCCCAACGGTGAGATCCCTAAGAGCATCCAGAACCAGGCCAAATGCATCGCGGTATTCCCAAGTGCAGTTACCGCTGCTGTTGTTGTGGGCGGACTGCACGGCAAAGGAGTGGTCGCATGCAAGAATAACAACACCTGGTCGACACCGACACTGGCATCCCTGAATGGAGCAAGCCTCGGGGCCCAGATCGGTGGCAAGTCCACTGATTATGTTTTTTTTATCAACAGCGACCAAGCGGTA
>JBILUF010000210.1:0-4992 GCA_044371155.1 Bdellovibrionota bacterium | reverse complement strand
TCGCCTCCCCACCCACTCGCAGCATCGACTCTACCCAGCGTGCCTCTCGCTCAGCAGTTTGTTGCACCAACGCGACCAACCGCCCCGCACTAGTGACCCGTTGTGCCAGCAGCAGCTTCTCTTCCAGTTTTTTGGCTCGATCCTGCCGTTCCTTTAGCTCGGCCTGCGCTTTGTCGAGATCACCTTTTACAATACTAAATCGCTCTTCTGCATTGCTCTTAAGCCGAGACCCCTCCGAAAGCGCTGTAGAGAGCTTCTCTGCCTCTTCTCGCTGCTCAGGGAGTTTACGCTGGAGCTCAGAAAATTCCTGTTCAGCCACCCCTAGCTCCTCTTTTAGCTTCAGCCACAACTTGATCTGCTCCTGCGTGGCAGGAGGGCCCTCATCATTCTCCTGCACCGCCTGCACCCGCCAACGCCCGGTGCCCCCTTTATCCACATTTGTAACAGCACCAGCATAGGAGCTGTCATCGCCTTTTGCCCCTGTGAACCGGAGAGTGCCAAAGGGGCTCTCAAAGGTAAGTGGCATCAGACTCTCTGGCTCGCTTTGATTCCTGGCCCCCTCAAGTGCTCTCGACGAGGGTTCCTGATTGAAGAGTGAGACAAGGAGAAGATCCCCTACTCCATCAGCGCGGATGATAAACGGCGCTGCCACTTCGCCCTCCTCAGGAAAGATTCCCGTGATCGTTCCGGCATACAACCCAGCCTCGAACACCGGAAACCGGCTCTGCCGCCCCAGCCACAGGAGTGCACTGGCGACCACAAGCGCCGCCGCTACTACCACCACAGCTATCCGCAAAGAATATCTCCGCACCGAGCTCTCCCTAGACCATCCCACTGGCTCAGCATACAATAAAGCAACACCCACCGACCATCCATACGGTGCACTGCCTAGCCCGTATATTTCATTAAGCTCGCTGCTCTCGCCAAGAAATATGCTCGAAGAGCCCCGCTGACTTGTCCGACATAGCACCGTCGCAGCCGGGCGAAGTCAGGAGCTCCGGATTTAGAAGCACAGCCATGCACTTGCTAACCATAAGGTTCCTCGTTCGTGCTACATGCGGGCTAGCAAGTGCTTTCGCAAAGGGGCCCTAGCTCGCTCCCGTCTTAGCCCCTGACTATACCGCGGCAGGACTTCCAAAGGGGTGACGGGGCTACCTATCTTCAAGTACACTCCCCCAATGCTCATTACCCTGTATCAAACACCTCGTTGCCCCTATGCGGAGCTCATAGCCTCAGTAGCCGCCGAGATACAGCTTGAAATTACTCGTACCACTCTCACCCAGGCCGAGCTTACAGCGCTGCCATGGGGAAACTACGAACGAAGCCCTGTGCTGGTGGAGCGGGACAAAGTCATAGAGGATTGGCGCGCCATAGTACGTTATCTCGACGAAGAGCACGGCGATGGCACTCTTACGGCCTTGCCTCCCCTGTCTAGAGCAAGACTCTTTGACCTCTGTGAGGAGGTTGATAAAGGGGTACTTGTTCCCGCGGCGCTCATTTTTGGGAAGCAACCCTCTCCTCTCCTCCAACGAGTGCTCCAACTGTTTTCACTTGAAACCTCGAAGCAGCCCGCGACCGAAGAGGTTCTGCCACAGCTCCAAACGACACTGAAGGCGCTACGAACGCAGATGGAGCCCTCAATCGGTGAGTTTAAACTACTGCGTTGTATCTTTAACGCCGCCGACGCCGCATTGCGGTGAGGGAGAACCAATCGCCGAAGTAGTTGTCAAACAGCGGCTAACAGTTTTATTGCAGGTTGATTCCATGATGGTCGCCCCGCGCGGGCTCCGCATCATTTAACAATCAATCATTTTATGATCTTTGCTGGTGCCCCAGCTACCGTCGCCCCCGCCGGCACATCCGAGAGCACCAGTGAGTGCGCCCCCACCACAGCACGCTCACCGATCTTGACCCCATCAAGGATTGTCACCCCCGCGCCGATCCAGGCGAAGTCTCCGATCTCCACGCCGCCTTTGATATCCATCTCTCGTGCAATCAGCGGCCGCTCGCCGTCTCCTGGGGTATGGTTTCCTGGGCCGATATACGAATATGCCCCCACCAGCACACTTTGGCCCAGTCGAACTGATGACTGTGTCGCAATCCGGCAGTAAGAGCCGATGTTACATCCAGCACCCAGCTCAATCGCGCCATCTTTTGCAGCAAGGGTGCTAAAGCGCCCAATTGAAACGTGGTCACCTAAACTAATTGCTCCCTCTCCGCGTACATCAAGCACCGCATAATCATCGACCAAGACCCGCCGACCAAGCTCGATCTGTTTGGGGTTACGAATCACCACTCCGCGGCCAAAAGCTGGACGACTGGCAGTGCTGCGAAGCAGGGTCGGATACAAACAGGACCGCAGTCCTAGCCCCACTACCCCTGGGACTCCAGAGGCAACCATGATTACAAGTTCGTACCACAGCAGGAACCCAAGTCCTGCATTCCCCACCGCAAGCTCGCGGTAGAGCCGAAGAGCAGATGCGCCACCACTGGCTGCAAATTTAGCCTGCTGTGGGGTCATGGCGGGCTCCACCTCGGCGCGCCGCGCCGCAGCGCTACCCGGATCTCGATCATCTGGAGCGGGTCTATTCATCGCAGCCTCCGAGTGGGTAACGTGGCGTTCCCTTTTAAGAACCGCTCCGCTCGCAGTAGCCCTACTATCGACATACTATCTTTGATCTCACCGCTATCGACCATCGATAAGGCCTGGCCCATGGGCACACATTTGAGCTGTAACACCTCCGTGCAGTCTGGCCGAGATGGCACCGCAGTAAGCCCTCTTGCAAGATACAGCATGCCACGCTCCGATGAGAAACAGTTGCTGAGATGAAACTCGTCACCAAGCTGATTCCATTCCGCAGCCCGTAGCCCAGCTTCTTCCTCAAGCTCCCGCTGAATCGCCACAAACGGATCCTCTCCGTGCTCAGCCCCACCCTCAATAATCTCCCAGGAATACTCCTGCAAGGGATACCGATACTGCCCCACCAACCACACCTGACTGTCATCGGCGAGCGCCACTACTCCCGTAGCAACCTTTGTCTCCACTACACCATAAATCCCCGGGCTGCCGTCAGGACGCATTACCTGGTCTTCGCGTACTGAAATCCACGGATTGCGGTACACAACTTTTGAGGAGAGCGTTTTCCAAGGGTTGTCAGCACTCATTGGCACACCCATCACTCAAGGGGAGCCTGATGTGCGCTCCAAAGCGGCAATCCAGTAGTGATAGCCTTGCCACCTGAACGATCTACGATACACGCATATCCCACCACCTCTGCTCCCACTGCCGCTACCCTCGCAGCCGCAGCTGCCAGATGTTCACCAGTGACCGCTACATCACCTACCACGATCACCTTTCGGCCCTTTAACTCTGGCCCATAGATCTGGCCATCCTTTTGCAGAATATTCACCTGTTTTCCACCTGCCACTGCGGCAGCGAAAAATATCCCGGTGTACGCGATCCCCACGACCGCATCGAAGGTATCCTCTTCGAGATCGCCAGTGGCATGCGCAGCAAGTCGTGCAAGATCGCTCGGACTAAGGCGTGCGCAGTCGAAGAATTCGGTGCTCTTATGCCCGCCATGCACCAGAGTCGGCACGGAGTAGCGCACAACAACTTTCTCAATTATCGAAGCGATTGTTTCGTTCATACGAACCACCTTGCACGCAGGATGTTAGCTGTAAGAGTAGCAAATTTTTGCGGTTCCTGGCAGTCGGCATATCTCAGCGCCCGGCTCCTTGCAGCGCACTCACTAAAGCACCCAGCTATGCATCCCCACGGCAGTAGTAGGCTGCTGTATGATCTCGGCCTCCTCATCCAGCATATACGCCCAGCGAAGATTAAACTCCTGCGGAGGAACTGTCTTGGCGGCGAGCTCTAGGAATACCTGGTAGTGCCCGTGCTCAGAGGCCCACAGCGAACGATATAATTTTGTAAGCTCAGCATCGGAGGCCACCCGCGAGAGTATCTCAAATCGCTCACATGAGCGCGCCTCAATCAAGCTCGACACCATCAACCGATCACACACCTCAAGCGGCCCCCGGCCCATGCGCACCAACTTACGCAGCGCCCGAGCATAGGTACTGCGGTGAGCTTTAGTCATCGCCGAGCCGCGGCGCTCCAGCATCTTTATGACCACTGCAAGATGCTGCACCTCATCACGCGCCACACTACTTAGAATCCGCACCCAGCGCGTTGGCGCCTCTGGATCGGGCCAGCAGGGTAACAGGTCAAGCGCATTCTGCGCCGCCTTCTTCTCAAGGTGGGCATGATCATTAAGTAACGAAAGGGGCCGCTCAAGTGCCTGTATACCCCATTTATCCGGGGTGAACACCCGCAGCGGAAGTTTGCGTTCCATCTCTCGTCGTGTCATCTACCCTCCCATTCCTTTGTTGCAGTCACCTCAAGGTCTCGCACCCGACCATCATGCAGACCATAGATCCAGCCGTGCACCGCCAGATCCTGCCCGCGCGCCCAGGCATCACGAACGATCGAGGTTTGCTGCACATTGCGTACTTGCTCAATTACATTCATTTCGCACAAGCGATCTAACTTTGCATCCTGCCCCTCCACGACATCTACCAGAGCAGTATGTTTATCCTGCACATCCTGAATATGTCGGATCCAGTTGTCAGCCAGTCCCAATCGCTCCTGGTGGAAAGCCGCTTGCACCCCCGAGCATCCGTAGTGCCCACAAACGATAATGTCACGGATTTTGAGCACATCCACTGCGAACTGAATCACCGAAAGGCAGTTAAGATCGGTATGCACCACGAGGTTTCCGATATTGCGGTGCACGAATATCTCTCCTGGAAGTAACCCAACGATCTGATTCGCTGGCACTCGACTATCTGAGCACCCGATCCAAAGATATCGCGGCGACTGCTGTCGGGAGAGACGCTCAAAAAAATCCGGATCGGCTTCCTTGAGTCGGCTTGACCAACTTTCATTCGCTAATAGGAGCTCTTGCAATCTATGCATCGGGACGGGGG